>JBOHFU010000139.1:0-8084 GCA_050699675.1 Pseudonocardiaceae bacterium | reverse complement strand
GTCATAGCCATCGACGGCACCCACGCCTCGGGCAAGACCACCCTCATCCACGCCCTCACCGCCCACTACCGACGGCAGGGCGTCAACGTGGCCGCGATGGGCGAACCGGCACGATCCAGCCCGTTCATGGAAGAGATCGTCATCCACCAGCGCGGCACCTTCGACCTCGCCGCCGAGGTCGACGTATTCGCCGCGCACCTGCAGCTCCACCTGCGCACCGCCCGCAACCACCAGCTACTCATCGCCGACAAGACAATCATCAACGTGCTCGCCTACGCCCGGATACTGCTCGATGTGGCGCCCGACAGCCTCGATGCGGCCGTGCTCGCCGCGATGGAGACCTTCTGCCGGGCCTGGGCACCCACCTACGACCTGGTGTTCTTCACCCACGACCACTACACCCAACCCAGCGACGGCTTCCGCGCCAAGGTGGCTGGCCTACAAGACACCGCCGCCACGACCCTGCGCGAGCTCTACCAGCACCTCGACATCCCCGTGGTCGACATCCCCCTCGGATACGAGACCGCCGAACGAGTCGAGTGGATCGCCCAGCGGGTCGCCGCGGCGGGTCTGGTTACCCCCGGATAACCTGCGGCCCACCACACTGCCGCCCAGCCTGGGAAGACCACGACGTGCCCTACACCAGCTTCGTAGACGTCCTGCTCCTGCTGGTGCGCCAAGACCACGTCCTGCTGGCCGAGCGCTACAACACCGGCTACGCCGACGGCCAATGGAACCTGCCCTCGGGCAAGCTCGACCGCGGCGAGGACCTGCAAGCCGCCGTCATCCGCGAAACCCGCGAGGAGATCGGCCTGCGCCTGCGCCGCGACGCCGTGCGCATGGTCACCACCGTCCATTACCTCAACCCCGACGGCCACGCCCGCGTCGGCTTCTTCTTCCACACGCTGCGCTGGGACGGTGAGCCACGCAACACCGAACCGCACAAATGCGCCAGGATCGGCTGGTTCCCCCTGGACCAGCTCCCGCACAACACCGTGCCCTACAGCCGCGCCGGCATCGAGCTGTACCGCCGAGGCGAGCCTTTCGGCCTTCAGGGCTGGCCACACCCCGCTGAGGCGGCGCCTGTGTACAGAGTGTGATCTGGCTGGGTAAGTGCCAGGTCGGCGCGTCGTGTGGTTGGTTCAGCCAGATTGTCTGGTTTTCTCCGTTGGCGGTGAGTCCGTAGCGTTCGCGGTGGGGTCTGCCCCAGGTTTGCCATTTGTTGGTGAAGGTGTTCGACTTCGTTCCAGAGGGTGCGGGGGCCGGTCTCGGTGACGAGGAAGGCGCTGTTGTCGGTGTGGTCCAGGCGGGCGGTAGACCTGGCGCTGTCGGAGATGGTGAGGTCCTCCAACGACGGTCTGTGTTGGCCGGTGGAGACATCGGGTAGGGCGACGGTCAGCAGGAACCGCAGGTGATCTTCGTAGAAGGTCTGGAGTGGTCCTAGTTCGGTGGGGCGGGGGTCGCGTCGGGTGCCGTGTGACGGTGTGGTGGGCTTGTCCTGCTGGTTGGTGTCTCGGAGGGGCATGAAGAACCCGCCGAGCGTGAGGAATCGGCCGCCGGCTTGATCTGGGCCGGTGACGCCAGTGCGATGAGGCCGGTGGCCAGGGGGCGAGGATGCGGGCGCCGGGCGCGGTTTGGGCTAGCCAGTCGGCTGGTATGCGCCGGAGGGCGCAGGTTGCGAGGATGGCGTCATAGGGGGCGTTGGGCGGGTATCCCTGTGCTCCGTTGCCGGTGACCACGGTCGGGGTGTAGCCGATGTGGTCGAGGCGGGTTCGGGCATGGTTGCTCAGGGCGGGGTCGATGTCGATGGTGGTGACCTTGTTGGAGCCGAGGCGTTTGCAGAGCAGGGCGGTGTAGCCGGTGCCGGTGCCGACGTGCAGGGCGTTGTCGCCGGTGTTGATTCTGATGGTGGTGAGCATCTTGGCGAGCAGTCCGGGCATGGTGCCCGAGGAGGTCACGTCGGTCGGGGTGATCTGGGTGACCAGGGTCTTGTTCGAGTAGACTGCTTCCAGCCAGGCTTTTTGGTCGTCGGGGTTGGCGTTGTCGATGACGGCGCGGTCGTTGGTTCGGTAGAAGCGGGGCACGAGGGCGTGGCGGGGTACGGCAGTGAATGCCTGGCGCCACGCATCGTCAGTGAGCGCGCCGGAGTCGACGAGCTCGGTGACCATGCGTTCGCGTAGTGCTCGGGTGCGTTCTGTGTCGGTGCCGGGTGAGGACACGCTCATCGGCTGGGTCCTTGGGTGAGTAGGTCGGCGATCGCGGTGGTGATGAGGTGGGGGGTGGGTTTGGTCCAAGCCCACTGTCCGTTGGGGTTGAGGCTCCAGGAAGATCCATTCACCGCATGGTGTGACGATGAAGTCCAGTGCCCGTAAGGCCGGCGTGCCGTAGGAGTGCGGTGACTCCACGGCGGATGTCGTTGGGGACGGGACAGGTGCGTAGGTCGCTGACGGCGTCCGCGCGTAGAGGGGTTGGTCACGATGTCGCCGTCTACTGACGCGGCGAAGGCGGTCACCGCGTTGGGTCGTTGCTGACCAGGGTCGGGGGATGGTCAGACCGCAGGTATGGGCCCAGGAGATTTGCCGGGGCTTGTACTCGGTGCTGGCGACGGCGCGCGGGTGGTTGACCCAGCGAGCGGGTAGGGACTCCAGGACGCCCCAGAAGCCGTATCGGGCTTGGCCTTCACACCAGGACAGGTAGGGGTCGGGGATCTCAGGAGAGAACATGAAGCGGCCCGGTCGCCGGTAGTAGATGGCCGTGACGTCGTCGAGATCGATGTCGTTGAGCGTGACCGCCCAGGGACTGCCGGGTTTGATCGTCGCGGAGGCGGTGAGTTGGACCGGGAAGTCCGCGGAGTCGACGCGAGCCACGGGGACGCCTGCCGTGCTGAGGTGTTGGATCACGTAGTCAGCTGTGGGGTCCACGGGTGCTGTCAGCACCAGCACCCGTGGACCTGGGGGCAGCAGTGCCCACTAGTCGTAGAGCGGGTCGGTGTCCAGACCGGTGATCGAGTCTTCTCCATCGGTATTGGTCTGGGAAGAGCTGTTCATCTCCTCATCCAGCCCCACCAGCTCGCACAACGGGCGCCCGTTAAACGTTGCGATGTGGCGCTGCTGGTCCAGCACGGCCCCGGCTAGCGGGGCTGGCACTGGCTGTGGTGGGACGGATTCCATGAACGTCAGCCCGAATGGTTGGACAGTGGCCATCGCCTTGGCCCTTTCCTTCCCCGTGGCCGATCTCTCATCATGCCGCGCTGTCGGATCCTGGTGCAATGCCGCTAAGCTAGGGTCTCCTCGTAAGGCTGTTTTCGCAGGTCAACATCTCGATGAGACGGCCGCATCAACACACCGATACTCCACACCACCCCCAGGACTGGGAAGGTTCTTGTCATGCCGTGACGCTAGTAAGTCGCCGAGACTGAACCAAGGATGTTGCAGAAAGTTGCAGGTCCGGTGTTAGCCGCAGGTCTTGACGGGCGCTGCGGCCTGGTCGAAGCTGGGTGAGATTGCAACAACCAGCAACAGCTCTGACAGGAGGGGGCAGTGATGCACCTGACATTCCTGGGCAAGGAATCCCGCCCGAACGAGTCACCAACCCTCTTCGCTACTGACCGGGACTCATACGTGGTGCAGGGGTACATCGTCACCGACCCGGAGATCCTCGCCAGGATCGCGGTGTCCGACGAGGAGACGATCGTTGAGGTGCCGGCCACGCTCATGACCCACCTCGCCAAGGACAGGCTCAGCGGCGATGTGGTGAACCTTATCCCACCCATCGTGCACATTACTGAGAACGGGAACTACATCATCAAGGGATCGCGCGTGACAGACCCCGAGGCGCTCGGGCAGATGACCATCCCCGATCATGAAACCTGTGTCGAAGTCTCGCGGTCCGCGATCGTGGCGCTCGTCGGAGGCTAGATGGACAGCCTGACGTATGACGAGTTTGCTGCGCTCTTCACGTCATTCCAGCGGGAAGCGCTCCACTTGGAGATGCGAGACTCCTACGGCACGGCTGCCGAGATACCGCATCTTCGCAAGTGGGAGGCTGGCGAGCCAGACGATGCCGACTGGCTTCGACCGTGGTTTGATCTTGTCAGTGCCGGAACGCGGGCCGGCAAAGTGTTCCGGCGGGCGTGTATCGTCTCAGAGCCAATCTCCGATTATCAGAAGTGGGCGTTGAAGGACACCCCACTGTTCGTTGAGGCCGGTGAGGACATTCGTTGGGTTCCGCGAAGTCGCGTGTCCACGGTGGCGCTACCGGGCAACGACTTCTGGTTGTTCGACGACGAGGTCGTGGTCTTCCTGATCTTTGCCGCCAGCGGGCTCGTGGTGGATCGCCACACGACGACGGATCGTGGCGCGATCGAGTTGTGCCGGACATCGTTCGAGGAAGTGTGGAAGCTATCTATCCCTCACAGTGATTACCGGCCCAGCTAGCGCGGCCAAGCAGGCCCGGGAGGCCCTTGGCGTCCGTCTTCGCGAGATCCGCACGGAGGCCGGCCTCACGGGACGAGCATTGGCGGTCGGCATCGGGTGCCACTACACAAAGATCAGCCGTATTGAAAACGGCGGCCAGACGCCCACCGAGGAGAACATCAAGGCATGGTGCCGTGCCTGCCACGCCGAAGACCAGATCCCCGACCTGATCGCCTCCGCTCGTACCATCGAGTCGATGTATGTGGAGTGGCGACGACAGACACGCGCTGGCATGAAGCGCCTCATGCTGTCGTCTGTGCCGCGCTATGAACGCACCAAGCTGTTCCGGATCTATGAGCACAACATCATCCCCGGGCTCTTCCAGACGGCCGAGTACTCAGCGGCGATGTTGTCATACTTCATCGATTTCCTGGATACCCCGAACGACCTCGACGCCGCCGTCGAGACCCGCATGGAGCGGCAGCGCATCGTCTACTCCGGCAATCGCCGCTTCATAATCGTGCTCGAAGAGCAAGCGATTCGGACACGAGTGGGGGATCTCGATACCATGACCGGCCAGCTCGATCGCGTGCTCGGCATGATGTCACTGCAACGGGTCAGCTTTGGCATCATCCCCGCAGAGGCACTTCGCATGACATTCACGTCCGTTGGTTTCTGGATCTATGACGACTCGATGGTCGGCGTCGAGACACCCACGGCCAGTCTGGAGGTCACCCAGCCTCGCGAAGTCCGGCTCTACGCGAAGATGTTCGAGCAGCTCCAGCAGTCAGCGGTGTACGGAGCCGAAGCCAGAGCGTTGGTGACCCGCACGATGGCCGACCTGGCCAGTGACTGGGGCAACGCCAACTGATGCAGCCACATCAACAGTACGTAACGCACGACAGACACCACCACGCCGTGCCTGGTGCGCTTGCTGCCGGCGCCCGTCATCTTGTCTCAATTGATAGCATTTCACAGCACGATTGTCGGCTCGTCTTCGTCATTACCGTGAGCAGCCTCTGGGGGAACGGTGGCACCCGTATCCGCTGCTCTACCCGCCACCCACGCCCGCACCTCCGCTAGGCTCCACCCTCGTCCCACGCTCTCAAACATACGCCACCACACCACGTCCAAGCTCTGACCCATGCTGAGATCCAATGCCCGATGAATAGTACATCTTCGCCGTCTGCGCCAAAATCGCCATGTCCACGTCGGCCAGTCACAAAATTGACACTGCCCCCGGTTGTTGACCTGGTGCTGTCGCAGCAGCACGACGACCATCGCCAAGAGCCGCACCGTCTGCTCTTCAAGTGCGGCAGGCGCTCTTGGCGCATCGCCGCTAAGCCACTCGACCAGCTTCTCAAGCTCTTCTAGAAACAGTCGAGACCGTGTCTCCCAAACGTTGATCACGATTCCCGGTTAAGCTCAACGGTATACGCCGAAAGGGCAGGACCGGCAACAACCTCCCCGTCAATAACCGTTCCCCGGATCCCGTCCGCTCGACGCTGCAACCGTTCACCCACCGCGATGAGCCGCTGTGCGTAGTGCCGCTGCTCGGCGACACTGGCGCTTTCGTCCATGATGCGCAGAGCCAGCGACGCCATATCGCGGTTCAGCCGTGCCAGCTCGGTCAGCAGCTCGCGGTCGTCGCGGATCACGGCTGCGTCGCCGTCCCGCGCATGATGTCTCTGGAGGAACTTGCGGCCTTGTTGCTTGTTGGTTGCTCGCTGCCGAACGCCACGTCGAGCGCCCGCCGCGGAGCTACCGCATACTCGGCAGTGACGTAGGCGGATGGTCCACCGTGCGGATAGCCGACAAGCAGGTAGCTACCGTCCATTCATGACCACCACCAGCACCGTGGCTGGTACTGGCTCGCCTGGACAGATGCTGTGGTCCAGGCAACCCACGTTGTTGATGTTACCGCCACGCATGGTGCCCCGTCCGTCCTTGCTCGGTTACGCACCTATCGGACCCGTTTCCGTCTTTCTCGCTAGCTGGGTGGTTGGTGCCCAGAGCTGGGGCGAGCCACCGGATGCGGTGGTGCTGCCGGTCGAGTCCGCCACCGCCCATGACGGCTGGTGTTGACGGGGCAATCGGCAGCACCACCGCATCCAATGGCTCGACGTCCCGGCCCTGGGGCCTTGGTGGAAAGCCTGCTCAGAGCAGGGCCTGGCGGGAACGATCTACTGGTGCCCCGGCGATGCATCCCTGGCGCAGGTGCCCGGTACTACGCTGCGTGCGATGTTCCTGATCAAGGGGTGCGGTGCCCGTGACCACCGTTGGCCGCTGGCCCGGTCGTGAAGCAAAGCTGCTGTGACGGGCGCTGCGACTGAGCGTCCGCGACTTCGCCGCCCACCTCGGGGTCGGCGTGCGAACGGTCAACAAGTGGGCGGCATGACAGGCGGACATCACTCCACCGGGCGAGACGGGGAGCTACACACTTGCGCAAGCAGCAGAATTGGACGCGCAGTTGGACAAGATCAATAAAAGATCACCGAAGGAGACCATTCGCCGGCGGTGTCAAGTGGTGAGTGCACCACCAGCCTCGATCCGTGGAGCATCGACTCGACCGCGTCCGGCAACCAGTTGATCGACAGGGTGGCGAGCGGGAGCTGCGTCCTGCTCTGCTCGTCGGCAAGTCGGGCCTGGTACCGGATCAGGCTCAGCCACGCGACGTGCACAGGCGCGGGGGGCGGGGCTGAAAGACGTCGACTCACCACTACGAGTCGGTGCACGAGTCCTGACCCTGGCGTGTTCTGATGTAGATGTCCCAGGATCTCCCGGCGACGGCTAGGATGGGTTACCCTGAAGTCCTTGTTCCCCGCCGTCCTCCGGGACTGGCGGGGATTTTTCTTGGAGGCGTGGTGGACCCGCGGGTCTGTGTCGTCATCGACTACCAGAACATCCATCTCACTGCGCGCGACCTCTTCGCGCCCCCGGGTCTGCCCGCTCACGAGTGTCTGATCCACCCGCTGTGGTTCGCTGAGCAGGTCATCGCCCTGCGAGCCACGCGGCAGCGCGATGAGATTCAGCAACGGGCCGTTCTCACCGCAGTGCGGGTGTTTCGTGGCTCACCGAGCAACGCTCGAGACCCCTACGTCTACGGCATCTCCCAGCGCCAGCGGTCCGAATGGACTCGTGACAAGCGCGTCGATGTCGTCTACCGGACGCTGCGCTACCCGCCGGACTGGCCAAACAAGCCAGCGCGGGAGAAGGGCGTTGACGTCCTGGTCGCGCTCAAGGTCGTGCGGGCCGCGCTCGACCCGCAGTTCGACGTTGTCATCCTGGCTTCCCACGACACCGACCTCGAACCAGCCCTTGAGATCGCCATCGGCGATGGTCAGGCCAAGATCGAGACTGCCGGCTGGCATGGCGCACGCGTGCTTCGCCCGAGCGGTGCGCGCCTCTGGCACACCGCCCTCGACGCAGCCGACATGGACAAGACCCGAGACCAATTCAACTACGCGCCACCCAGACCATGAATCGCCAAGCCGGCCGAAGCCGGCTCCTCGTTGTGCCCCAGCAGCGTCATCGGATTGGGCGGCTGGCGGTACCCAGGATGAGCCGCTGTTCGAGACTCGATGGCGAGGGGTCTGGGTGGAGTGATCTGTGCGCGTTGTGGCGGTTGCGCTCTTGGCGTACTTGTCCGGTACTACGCTGCGTGCGATG
>JBOHFU010000138.1:0-8104 GCA_050699675.1 Pseudonocardiaceae bacterium | reverse complement strand
GCGATCCGGCCAGCGCGGACCTCCACGCTGCCATCGAGCAGTGGTTTGAGCCGGATGTCACGAAACGTCGGGCGGGCCCGTCCCCTTGATAAGGCTTGCCGGCGGGGCAAGCATGATGGGGAGAGCACGCATGAACGGAAGAAATGAGACAGGGCGGTGGGCTCGGCGGTGCGTCACGGCGGTGACCTTGCTGGCGGGATTGGGCATGGTGTTTGCCGGTGGGTGGTCGCTCGCAGCACCTCGCTCGTTCGCTGAGCTGGTGAACTTCCCCTACCACGAGCACTTCCTGCACGACCTGGGGGCATTCCAGGTCGGCATCGGGGCCACCCTGCTCCTCGCCCTGGTCTGGTCTGACGCACTCGCCACGGCGCTGGCCGGGTTCCTGGTCAGTAACACAATCCACGCCGTCAATCACGCTGTCGATCTCGAGCTCGGCGGGTACGCCTGGGTTGCACCGGCGTTGGTTGCCGCATCGCTCGTAGCGGCGGTGGCGCTTGGCCTTCAGCTGCGGCGGCTCGGCTATGTTGTCGGCGCGGTGCAGGCTGCGACCACACCCACGATGGTTCCGTTCGTCCGGCAGAAGACCATCTTGCTGACCACCTACCGTCGGGATGGGACGCCGCGCGGGACACCGGTGAGCATCGCCGTCGACGGCGGCCAGGCTGTCATCCGTAGTTTCGAGAAGGCGGCCAAGACGCGGCGGCTGCGGCGCAACCCGATGGTCGAGATTGCGCCGTCCACTATTGCGGGCAGACCCACTGGCCCAGCTCTGCCGGCCCGCATGTGGCGCCTCGACGGGGACGACTCCCGGCGCGCCGCTCGGTTACTCGCGGGCAAGTATCCGCTCCTGCATGGTGTGGTGGTGCCGCTAGCGCACCGCATCCTGCGATCCAAGACCGGCCGGACCGTCCACTTCGGATTAGCGCCGGTGGAGAGTCCGGATTAGCCGGCGAAACCCGGTTGCCAGCGCTGAGCGATCCCACGCAACGGCACGGTGGCGTCGAGCTGGCACAGCACGCCGAATGTCCCGGTGCTCACCCGGTGAATCAGCAGGTAGCTGGGTGGCAGGTTGAGCGCTCGCCCGGTCCGGAAGTCCGGTCCGGAGAAGTCGCCGACGCGCTCGGCTTGAGCCTGCATCCAGGCCCGGGTGAAGTGGAAGGTCTCGTGGCGTACCGGGTCGGCGAAGGGGCCGAGGTATGCCAGCACGTCCTCGGCCCGGAGCTGCATGCCCGGCCGGACGAAGCCCTCCGAGCGCAGCAGCTCAAGCAACTCGTCCGAGCGTTCCTCGACAGCCAGCCGGATCGCAATTCCCAGGGTGCGCGGAGTTCCGCCGGGCAGCTTCGCCGCGGCGCCGAAGTCGAGCACGCCCAGCCGCCCGTCGTCGAGGCGCAGGAAGTTGCCCGGGTGGGGGTCGGCGTGCAGCAGCCCGGTGAGGGTGGGGGAGGAGGAATGGAACTCCGACAGCTTGCGACCGATGTCGTCTCGCTCGGACCGCGAGCCGCCGCGGATGATCTGTGCCATCGAGGTCCCGGAGACCCACCGCGACACCATCACCTTCGGCGCGCTGGCGACGATGGCGGGAACAGTGATCTCGGGATGGCCACGGAACGCGGCGGCGAACACGCGCTGGTTCTCGGCCTCGTCACGGTAGTCGAGCTCCTCGACCATCCGGTCCTGCAGCTCTCTGAGCAGCGGCTTGACCTCCATGCCGGGCACGATCGCCTGGAACAGCCGGCTGAACCTCTGCAGTTGCCGCAGGTCGGAGCGCAGCGCCTCGTCTGCGCCCGGGTACTGCACTTTGACCGCGACCTCACGACCGTCATGCCACACCGCCTGGTGCACCTGCCCGATGCTGGCGGCTGCCGCAGGCTCATCGGAGAAGTCGGCGAAACGGCGGCGCCACCCCGAGCCGAGCTGTTCATCAAGTACGCGGCGCACCGACCCCGGGGACATCGGCGGTGCCGCAGACTGCAGTTTGGTCAGTGCCTCCCGGTACGGTGCGGCGAGGGCGTCGGGAATCGCCGCCTCGAACACACTCAGCGCCTGGCCGAACTTCATCGCGCCGCCCTTGAGCTCACCGAGCACCGCGAAGAGTTGCTCGGCGGTGCGGGCGCTGAGCTCGGCGTTGACGTCGCTCGCATCGTGCCCGGCCAACCGCTTTCCCCAGCCGGCGGCGATCCGCCCGGCCGCCCCGAGTGGGAGGCTCGCGAGCCGGACGGTTCGCGCAGCGGCCTTGCGCGGGATGTCGGTCACTGGATGATTGTCTCCCGGCTTCGCCCCGCCCGCGTAATAGTGGTGTTGAGGCGTCATCGGGCGCCGCAGTCGCAGCGCGGATGGGCTGGCCGGGGGTGCCGACGCAACGTGCCGCGCACCGGGTCCAGTTCCAGCGCAGCGCCCCAGGTCGGCGGGACCGGCAGGCCGGCATCTGGTCCGGCGAGCGCGGCGAGCACCTGTTCGGCGGTCAGCGCGGCGGCGAGCTGGGTGCAGGCCAAGCCGGCGGCCGGAACTTTTCCGGCGAGCTGGGCGGCCAGCTTCGGCCAGGCCACGTCGAGGTCCGCGCGGTGCAGCTCGGCGCAGTGCAGGCAGCTGCTGCGACCCGGGCACACCAGCGGGCCCACCACCGCCGTCCCCTCGTGGGCGAAACCGAGCAGATGGGGGATCCCGGTCGCGACCAGCTCGGTCACCATGACCGGCTCCGGGACCACCACGTCGCACAGCACGATCAGGTCGGGCCGGCGGCGAAGGGCACCGGTCACCCCGGGCGCGCACCGGCGTACGGCATCCGCCGCCGCTGCCGCGCGGGGCCTACCGAGATCCTCCGGAAGGTAGCCGGTGCCGACGTCTGCGGTGACGACCGTCCCGGTGGCTTCCACCGCGACCTGGCCCACCCCGGCCGAGGCCAGCAACGTGGCCAGCGCCACCGCTACCCGGCCAGATCCGATCACGCGCACCGCGGACGCGCGCCGCTGGCCCACCACGTTTCGCGTCGCGCAGGTGGTGTGCACCGACCAACTGGTCGCCTCAGTGGCCAGTGCGACGCGGTGCCAGCCGGGTCGGCCGTCGTCGGCAGCAGTAGCGTCGGCCACCAGGCCGCTACGGTGCAGATCGGTGAGCATCGCGAGGGCGTCACCAGCTGCTGACCCGGCCATCTCCGCCTCCGCGACCAGCTCAGCCGTGCTGCGGACACCGTCCATCCGCTTGAGCAGTGCCGCGAGCGGTGCTGGCAGGCAGTCGAGGACCATGGCACGTTGCGGGTCCAGCCCGAGTTGCAGGCAGGTGGGGGAGCGCCAGACAGCGGCGCGGCCCGGCGCAAGCCGCAGCCGCTCAGGGAGCTTGGACGGGTGTGCCTCGGACAATGCGGTGGTGGCGCTCAGCGGACTCATGCCCGGAATCCTGGGCCGTCGGGCCCAGAGACTCAACTGGCTGTCCACAGGCCCATCAAGTTATCCACGATCTATCCACAGCTGTGCGCAAACTCGGCGGCCGGCAGCAGCCCGGCGGACGGTTGACTCACTCCGATGGGCGCTGAGGTGGGTCGTCACCGCGGTTGGGGGGCTCGTCGGGCGACTGCTCGCGTGGAGCGTCGGCCGCGGTGCGCTCCAGGGCGGCGATCGGGTCGTCCAGATCGACAGCCTGGCTCGCGGCTCGATCGACGAACCCCGTGGGATCGTCCAGGTCCTCGGCTGTGGGCAGCAGGTCCGGGTGGCTCCACAGCGCGTCCCGGGCCTCGACCCCGTGGTGCTCGGTGAGATTTCGCCACAACTCGGCGGCGGCCCGCAGCTTGCGCGGCCGCAGCTCCAGGCCGACCAGGGTGGCGAAGGTCTGCTCGGCGGGACCTCCGGAGGCGCGCCGCCGTCGCAATGTCTCGCGCAGCGCATCGGCACCGGGAAGCCGTTCGCCCACTGCGTCTGCGACGACGACGTCGACCCAGCCCTCGACCAGTGCGAGCAGTGTCTCCAGCCGGTTCAGGGCGGCCTTCTGCTCGGGACTGGTCCGTTGCTCCAATAGACCGGACGTCATCAGCTGATCCATGCTCTGCGGGTCGGTCGGGTCGACCTGGCGGGCGATCTCCTGCAGCGCGTCAGCGTCGACCTGGATGCCGCGGGCGAATTCCTCGACGGTGCCCAGCAGCCGCTGGCGCAGCCACGACACGTGGGCGAACAGGCGATGGTGCGCGGCCTCCCGGGCGGCCAGGAACACGATTACTTCGGAGCTCTTTCGCTCCAGCCCGGTGGCGAACCGCTCGACCGCGGCCGGCAGCAACGCAGACACACCCAGTGGTCCCAGCGGGAGCCCGATGTCGGTCGAGGTGAGCACCTCGCCACCGAGCTGGGCCAACGCCGAGCCCAGCTGCGAGCCGAAGGCCATCCCACCCATCTGCTCGACCATCGCTACCAGGGGACCGGCTGTTTGGCGCACTTCGCTGGGCAGCACATCGATCCACGAGCCGGCCATCCGGCGGGCTACCGGGTCGCACAGCCGCTGCCAGGTGGGCAGGGTTTGCTCCACCCAGTCCCGCGGCGCCCACGCGGCGCTGCTCTGCGTCCCGGTGGGCAACGCGGTCGCCGGGTCCAGCCATATCTCGGCCAGCCGTACTGCATCGGTGATCGCGGCGGCCTGCTGGGCCGAGGGCAACCCGCTGGTGGACAGCTTCTGCATCGCAATCTGCTTGGCCAGGTCGTAGTTCACTGGACCCCCACCGCCACTGGCCGCGCCCTGACTGAGCATCTGACCTAGCTGGGTGAGCATCTGGCCAAGGGCGCCGACGTCCAAGCCGCCGGCCCCGAAGGCCGCGAACGGGTTGGCCGGGTCGGCACTGCCGCCGCCGGTGTCTTCGGGGGGTTTCCTCCGATCGGGGTCCCGGGGGTCTCGCGGGTCCTCGGAGCCGAAGCCGAAAGGCAGGTCGTTCATAGACTCCACGTTACGCGGACCTGGGGCACGTACGCTGACCGCCCGTGAGCCGCCGAACCTGGACCCTGCTGGTCAGCCTCGGTCTCGCCATGGCGCTCGGATTGCTGGGCGGGCTGGCGCCGGTGCCCTACGTCGCACTTCGTCCCGGCCCCACGTTCAACACCCTGGGGGAGGTGGCGGGCAAGACGGTGGTGGACATCAAAGGCGCCCAGACCTATCCCACCACCGGTCACCTCAACTTGACGACGGTGTCGGTGGTCGACAACGTGTCGTTGTATGGGGCGCTTGGCCTGTGGATATCCGGGCGTAGCGCGCTGGTTCCCCGCGACGAGATCTTCCCGCCAGGGCTGTCCGATCGGCAAGTCGAGAAGCAGAACCAGCAGTTGTTCCGGGATTCGGAGTCCAAGGCCGAAACCGCGGCGCTGCGTTACCTCGGTTATCCAACCCAGGTCGTGGTCGACCCAGTGGCTGCAGACGGCGCTGCGAACGGGAAGCTGACTGCCGGGGACCGGCTGCTGGCCGTCGACGGCCGGGAGGCCCGCACCGGACAGCAGGTGGTGGACATGCTTGTCGGCAGCCATCCGGGGCAGCTCGTGCAGGTCCGCTTCCAACGTCTGGGCGCCGCGCCGCAGGAGGTGGCGATCACACTGGGTGCGGGAGAACAGCCGGGTCGCGGCTACCTCGGCATCGGAGTGACCGATCGGCCCGACGTGAACTTCGACATCATCATCAGCCTGGCCGACGTCGGTGGTCCCTCAGCGGGTTTGATGTTCGCGCTGGCCATCGTCGACAAGCTGACGCCGGGGGCGTTGGCCGGGAACTCCTTTGTGGCGGGCACCGGCGACATCGCCACGGGCGGTGAGGTGGGTCCGATCGGCGGTATCCCGCTCAAGATGATTCGCGCTCGCGAGGCGGGAGCGTCGGTGTTCCTGGTGCCCGCGGGAAACTGCGCTGAGGCGGTGCAGCGTGCCCCGGAGGGGCTGCGGCTGGTGCGAGTGGGCACTCTAGCGGAGGCGGTGCACGCGCTGGATGACCTGCAAGCAGGCCGGAAGCCGCCCGGCTGCTGACACTTACGAGCGCGTTAGCGCAAAGTCTCAAGTAGCGCGCGGAGCAGATTCGGGGCGAGCTGCGGGTCCTCCACCAACTCGTCGCGCCCCTGGTCGTCTCCGGAGTCGGCCCGCAGTCGCAGTACGCAGGCCCCGACGCCGTCCCGAAGCACTGCCGCGACCAGCCTGCCTTCCCGCCGCTGTGGGTGCCCGGCGGCGGTGCGGCGGGCCTGCGCTGGGTCGTCGGGCAACTCACCGAGACCGGCTTGCGCCGCAGGCGGGAGCACCACGATCTCTTGGGCCAACGCGCAGCCGGCGACCGCCTCAGGCCATTCGATGCCGGCCAGCGCCGCGTCCAGCTCGCCCTCGGGCAGGGCCTCCTGGGCCACCGGGGTGAGCGCGGCGGCAGCGTCCAGCTGACCGGCCAGTTCAGGCTGGCTGGCCAGCAGGGTCGGGGTGGCTACCAACGCGAACAGTTGCGGCTGCTGGTCCCACCCCGCGGCCGCGACGAACTCCTCCACCTCCCGCGCAGTGGCTGCCAAGGCATGGGACAGCAGGAACGGGTACGGCTTCGGCTCACTCACCTGACCATGGTCGCACCCGGTGCCGGGCACCGGCCGCAGCGGTGCGACCACCAGAATCGGAACCCCGGGACACTCCGTAGAGTTGGACAGGAGGGACTCAACCCGGCGTGGGCGAGGACAGCCTGCGGCGAGGGGGTCCGCACCGCACCGCACCGCCGTCGTCCTGGAGCGTGTCTTGTGGCCAGTCGGCCCCCCGTCGGAGTTCCCACCCTCTCCCCTCGTGCCCGAATCCTGATCACCGTCGGGGCTATCGCGCTCGTGGTGCTGATCGTCGGATCACGGCTGGTCGATACCTACGTGGACTGGTTGTGGTTCGGCGAGGTGGGCTACCGCTCGGTGTTCTCCACCGTCCTGATCACTCGTATCGTCCAGTTCCTCGTCGTCGGGGTGGTGGTCGGCGGGTTGCTCGCGCTGAACATCGTGATCGCCTACCGCACCCGGCCGGTGTTCGTGCCGGTGGCGGGACCTGACGATCCGGTGGCGAGGTACCGCACCGCGATAGTTCAGCGGCTGCGGGTGGTCGGTATCGGCGTGCCGGCGCTGATCGGGCTGCTCGCCGGCCTGTCCGCGCTGGGCGACTGGCAGACCGTGCAGATGTTCCTGCATGGCGTCAGTTTCGGCGTGACCGATCCCCAGTTCAACAACGACGTCAGCTTCTACGCATTCGAGCTGCCCTTCTATCGCAGGCTGCTGGCCTGGTCCTTCGTCGCTGTGGTGCTCTCCTTCCTCGGCGCGCTGATCACTCACTACCTGTTCGGTGGGCTGCGGCTGGCCGGGCGTGGCGGGCAGCTGTCCGGGCCGGCTCGGGTCCAGCTCGGGGTGCTGGCCGGCGTCTTCGTGTTGCTCAAGGCGTTGGCATACTTCCTGGACCGCTACGGGCTGCTGTTCTCGAACCGCAATCCACTGTTCACCGGCGCCAGCTACACCGACCTCAACGCGGTGATGCCCGCCAAGATCATTCTGATGTGCATCGCGGTGATCTGCGCGGTGGCCTTCTTCGTCGGCGCGATGTTGCGCAACCTGCAGCTCCCGGCGATCGCCATCGCGCTTCTGGTGCTCTCCAGCATCCTGGTGGGTGCGGCGTGGCCTGCGATGCTCGAGCAGTTCGTGGTGCGCCCGAACGCCAATGAGCGCGAGGCCGCGTCGATCGAGCGAAATATCGCCGCGACTCGAGAGGCTTATGGCATCACCGACCAGCAGGTCACGTACTCCCAATACTCCGGGCGTAGTGATGCCTCGCCGGCTGGCGTGCGAGCCGACACCGCCACGATCCCGAATATACGGCTGCTGGACCCCAACGTGCTGTCGCAGACCTTCACCCAGCTGCAGCAGCGGGAGAACTTCTACGGTTTCCCGGACAAGCTCGACGTCGACCGCTATACCGTCGGGGGTACCAAGCAGGACTACATCGTGGCGGTACGGGAGCTTGAGTCCGAATCGCTGGCCGAGAACCAGCGCACCTGGATCAACCAGCACCTCACCTTCACCCATGGCAACGGCTTCGTCGCAGCTCCGGCCAATACCGTGAACCCGGCGCTGAACGACGCCGGCTCGGGGGAGGGC
>JBOHFU010000137.1:0-8113 GCA_050699675.1 Pseudonocardiaceae bacterium | reverse complement strand
AGGACGCCATCCGGCCGGTGTCGAGGGTGAATCGGCGGGGGGTCTGCGTGGGCATCTGGTCGTGCAGGTTCCGGGCCTCGGCGAACAGAGTTGCGAACGTCTCCCGATCGCCGAGCTGGGCGTAGGCCCGGGATGTCTTGGCGCGGAGCCGGATGGCCAGCGGATGGCCAGCAGGAACCTGGGTGATGCCCTTCATTCCTGCCTGCACTGCTCGATGCGGGGACTCGGCATAGGTCGTGATTGTCGTCATGACGTCGGCGGCCCACCCGCACAGTTCACCATGCCCCGCCTGCTCGCCATGTACGTAGCAGTCCACGGCGTAAGCCTGCGCCGTCCGTGGGTTGCCGAGATCGTGTGCCAGGTAGGCCAGCAGCTCGGACAAGCAGCCGGCATGGACGTACAGCTCCCGGAGTTCCTTGAGGGTGTGGCGCCCGCGGATGAGCTCGTCTACCCGTGACCGATAGGCCCGTGCCACCACGAACTGTTCTGCGGGGGGCACCTGCGAATAATCACGGCTGAGGTCAGTGATCACCAGTTCCAGATGCTCCAGCGTGCCACGCCCGACCGAGGAAACCCCGGCCAGCCGGGTGAACTCCATCGCCTCGGCCGCGGAATCCGCCAGGACCCGGCCCAGCACCTCGGGGGCCAGGGCCGCCGCCACGCTCAGCTTGAGCGCTGCCCGCCGGCCGCTTGTGCCGCCATTCGCGGGTAACGCGGCTGGCTGCGCGTCCGGTCGCCGGGTCGCCTCAGCAGCCTGCCTGGCAGCATCCTGCTTGGCGGTGACCAGAGCCTCATACCCGGCGATTAACACCCCCTCAGCGGCAAGCAACTCATCGGCACGCTCCCAGAACTCACGCGGTGCGGGGTGGCGGCCAGCTTCGAGATGGGAGATGGCGGTGGGGTGGTAGTTCAGCACATTGCCGAGCTTGCGCTGGGTCCACCCCGCCTCCTGGCGGCAGACCGACAAGCGCTGGCCCAGCACACGTCGCAATTCCAGTACGTGCGCGGGTTCGCGGGCCACGTCCAGCACCTCTCTGCGGTGACGAGCGGGACTCCGGGATTTGATCACGGAGTGTAACAGGACGAGTACATATCGGCTGAATCGTCCGTTGAACAATGTGGCTCAGGGCTCCTTCAGCTGGTGATTCATGTGTTGGTGTCCTCATTAAGGCCCCAGGGCCGGGCCGAGCGCCAGGCTGGTGTCCCGTGCCGGGACTCCCACACCGTTCCCCGGCCCTGGGCGCCGTCCACGGCGACGACACAAAGGTGGGGCTGCACCACATGGCGAACGAGGGCAACCGGGCAGACCCGGGCACCGACGGCTCTGGTCGCGGCGACGACACGGACCAGCACGCGCAGTGGGGTATCGGGCGCAGCATCCGCGAGTATCCGTGATCCGGGAAGACCGCGAGCTGCTGGCTGAACTGGCCCGGCTCAACGGCGATATGGCATCGCTGGCGCTGCGCATCATGGAAGGCGCCGCCAGTGCCGTCGAACAGCAGCACTATGCGCAGCGGCTGATCGCCGCCGGGGAACGCTTGCAGCGGCGGGCGGACAAGACAGGTGAAATGATCATTGACGGGGAGGTTGAGGCTGGGCAACCGATCACGCTTCCCGAGCACACGGTAGAACCCGACTGGGGACCGTGAGCACGGTGTGGGAGACCAAGTGCCGGTTACTTCTGGAACGACTTGAGCGTCTAGCGAACTGGCTTCGTGCGGACCAGCCACGCGAACTGAGAGTGGTGGAAGAACAGGCGGTGCGGTTGCTCATGGGCGTGGCCCGGCTCCTGCGGCAACATCAGGTGAACAAGCGGGGGCAATGCCGATCCTGCGGGCCTACCCGGCGGGGACGGTGGCTCTGGCATTGGCGTTCGCGATGCACCGTGCACCAGGCTCTCGACTTCGCTATGGGGCAGCCCCTGGACGTCGTGTGGTGGCAACTATGTGCGAGCACGGGACGAGACGTAGCCTTGGCTGAGGTACGGAAGTGGCTGGAACAACGGGATTAAGCAGTTCGTGAAGTTGAGGGCGACGACACGGTGGTGTTGGAGAGCATGAGCGAATGAGCACGCTGCGGCGACGGTCCTCGATCGACTGCTGGTCACCCTGCGAGGGGATCGGCGACGTGGCCGATGAACAGCGGCGCCCCGGTCGGCTGGTGCACGATCGCGAAGGCGAACGGGCGGTCGGCCCGGACCACGGACTGCGGCTCCGGTGGCGCTGACATCGTGAAGGCCAGGCCGGTGACGGCAGCGGCCTCGGCGCACCAGACGGGTGGCCGGATCCAGCTGGTCGAACAACCTGTCGATCCGCTCCGCGGTCTGTTCGCGCACCCAGGCGTTGATCTGTTCGGCGCCGTGGCCCGAGGGGAAGATCTGCGCGCCTGCGCCGTACTGCGGCCAGAGTCCGCAGGAAGCCGTCCCTGACCGGCAGGCCGTCCAGGACGAACAGCCCGTTGGCGATCGCGACCACCGGTGGCGCAGGGCGTACGTCTGGGGCCCTGGTCGCGCCGGGCGACGATCGGGGCGGTGGCGAGCCTGCCGTGACGATCCGCCGATCGAGATCGTTGAATGCCGCGTGCGGCCCGGATGCCGGGAACCCGAATACTTGATCGAGCTGGCTCGCGGTCTGCCCGGCTGCGCCGGCGCGCGCCATGCCGAAAGCGAAGCCGATGCTCAACGGTGAGATCACGGTGTTCTTGGTCGGAGCAGCTGCCACCGTGTAAAGATCATGACCGAACCTGGTCAGCCCGGCCAGTAACGCAGTGAGCCGGCTCTTCCGGCAGATGAGCATTGCGTTCCTTCGCTCGTCCGTTCGCCCCCGGCGTCACCATCCAGGACGCAGTGAGTTACCCCGGAGGTTGCATCGGTGGTCTGCGAGCCGCGGGACCGGGTGGCAAGCAGCCCCAGCCGGTGAGGGCGTCGACGAGCCCGTCCACGATCGGCAGGCTCGCCAGAGTTTCCCCGTCACACCAGCGGGCATCGTCAGCATCGTCGCCTGCTCGCAGCGCCCCGCCCGTTGCCCGGCAGATGTAGTCGTGGATATCGAAGACTGCGCCGCCGGGTGCACAGCGCTGTACCCCGCCCACCCGGCGGGTGATCTCGACCTCCAGCCCGGTTTCTTCGGCTACCTCACGGATCACCGCATGATGGTCGGTCTCGCCGGCCTCCACCCGGCCGCCGGGCACCGACCAGCGTCCCCGTCCCGGTTCATTGGTCCTCCGGACCAGCAGCAACCTTCCCGCACCGTCGAACACCACTGCTCCGACACACCGGATGTGCTGCGCGCGTGAGCCTGCCATCAGCAGCGACGGTAGTACCCTGCTCTTTATGCGGTCATTAATCAGGCAGCGCTGACATGCTGATCGGTCGGCATGCCTACGATTACCTGCTCGACCCCTCCGTGGAGCGGCGGGTGATCCGGGTGCGGCGGCACTGGGCCAGCCTGCTCGGAGTGATGGCACAGACCTTCGGGGTCGTAATCGTGGCGTTTCTGGTGTCTCAACTGCTCAGCGGCGCGGGGGACGGTCTTTGGGTGCTGCAGTCGGTGCTCTGGTACCTCGCGGCCGCGGCGGTGCTGCGCTTCATCTGGAAGGCGCTGGAGTGGTGGGTCGAGCTCATCATCATCACCAACAAGCGTTTCATGATCACCAGTGGCCTCATCGTGACGAAGGTCTCCATGATGCCGATCACGAAGGTCACCGACATGAGCTACCTGCGGACTTTGGGCGGGCGGGTGCTCGGCTACGGCACGCTCAGGGTGGAATCGGCCGGGCAGAAGCAGGACCTCGAGAAGGTCGATTACCTGCCCAAACCCGAGGCGACTTTTGATGCGATCTCCGAGCTGATCTTCGGCGAGAAGAAGGAGGCCCGTACCGGTCTGCTTCCGCCGCCTCCCCGCAGACGCTGGGTGCGGACCCCGGCGAGATGACCTGCGGGGCAGACCTTGCGGTAGTCCCGGAGACTGGCAGTCGTGCGTATCGACCTGCACGCCCACTCCACCGCATCCGACGGAACCGATACCCCCGCTGAGCTCGTCGCGGCCGCCGCCGCAACCGGTCTTGACGTGATTGCGCTGACCGACCACGACACCACCGCCGGATGGGCCGAGGCCGTTGATGCGCTGCCCGCGGGCATGCGCCTGATCCGCGGCGCGGAGTTCTCCTGCACCACGCCGGACGGCCGGGGTGGGCACATCTCGGTGCACCTACTCGGGTACCTGTTCGATCCTGCCTCGGAGGCGATCATCGCCGAGCAGTCCCGGCTGCGCGAGGAGCGGCGGGTGCGGCTGCACACCATGGCGCAGCGGATGGTCGCAGACGGGTTCCCGGTGGACCCCGACGTGCTGCTCGGCGACCTGCCCCAGCTTGCCTCAGCCGGTCGACCGCACCTGGCCAGGGCACTGGTGTCGGCCGGTGTCGTGGGCAGCGTGGACGAGGCATTCCGCCGATACCTGGTCACCGGAGGTCGGTATTACACCGGTCGGGCCGACACCGACGTCAGCGCGGCGATCCGGATGCTTCGCGCAGCAGGGGGGGTCCCGGTGCTGGCGCACGCCTCGGCTCGCCGCCGCGGGCCGGTGATCGACCCGGCCTTGATCGCCGAGCTGGCCGCCGAAGGACTCGCTGGGGTAGAAGTCGACCATCCCGACCACACCGGCGACGACCGCACAGCGTTGCGCGACCTCACGGCTGCACTGGACCTGTTGATCACCGGCTCCAGTGACTACCACGGCACGAACAAGACGGCGTACCTGGGCCAAGAGACCACCGACCCGGAGGTGCTGGAGCGGATCGAGGAGCTGGCGGCTTGCAGCGGCGTCGCCGCGGTCGTCGGCTGAGCCGACGAGTCGACCGGCTGCCGGGTGAGGATCCGGCAGGTGGGTGAGTACGGTAGATGCGATGGCACGGCGAGCGCAGGGAGAGCTGGACCTCGGTGGCCTGCCCCAGCCCCTGGTGCGGGTGACCCCCGCCAAGCTCACCGCGTGGACCGGCTGCCCCCGGCGCTACCGGATGGCTTACCTGGACCGGCCCACGCCTGCGCGGGGCGGGGCCTGGGCGCACAACACGCTGGGAGCGGTGGTACACGCGGCGCTGCGGGCGTTGTTCGATCTAGCGCCCGGGCGGCGCCGTCCGCACACCGCGGTCGCCTTGGTGGCCACGCACTGGTCCGGGGAGGGTTTTGCCGACGAGGCGCAGGCCGCGGACTATCGCAGCCGCGCGCAGGATTGGGTGGCCCGCTACGTCGACGAGCTGGATCCCGATCTTGATCCGGTGGGGGTGGAGCGCTGGGTCTCCGCGCCGACCCAGCGGATCGTTGCGGAGGGGCGGGTGGACCGCATCGACGAGCGAGATGGCGAGCTGGTCGTGGTGGACTACAAGACCGGTCGGCACGGGTTGTCCGTCGATGATGCACGCGGTTCGCAGGCGCTGGCGCTCTACGCTTTCGCGGCGCGGCGCACGCTGCGCCGCGAGTGCCGCCGGGTCGAGCTGCATCACCTGCCCACTGGCACCGTAGCCGGATGGGAGCACACCGAGCAGTCGCTGGGCAGGCACCTGCAGCGTGCCGAGGAGGCGGCCGACGAGATCGCGCTGGCCACCGACACCCTGGCCGCGGGAGGCGACCCCGAGATCTTGTTCCCGCCCACGCCCGGCCGGGCCTGCTCGTGGTGCGACTTCCGACGGCACTGTCCTGAGGGCCGCGCCAGTGCACCAGATCTCCAGCCGTGGGCGCTGCTCGCACCGTGACCCGCCGACGTACTTCGTCCCGCGGAGGCGGCATTGTGACCGCCGGGACTGGTGTGCCTGCTGTGCGCGGGCTGTCCGGCCTGCTGGCCGGTGGCCTGGTCGGGATTGCGATCGTGGTGTGCGCGGCGCAGTGGCTGGCCGGTACGTCGGGCCGTCCTGGCCCGGGCATGGCGGAGGTCGTCGGACACGTAGGCGCGGCGCTGGCCGCCGTGGTGCTGCAGCTGATGGCCGACCGCCTCCGGGGCCCATCCGCGGCGCTGGCTTCCGGATCCGTCCTGGTGATCGCAGCCGGGGTGCTCTGGTTCGGCTGGTGGGCCTGAGCCCTGTGCCCCCTGTGCGTGGCGATGCGAGCTGTGGCTAACTCTCACAAGGGGAGCAGGCTTCCAACTTGATTGATACGAAGATCAAGCCTCGCAGAGTTCATTCCTCGCGCGGTTCGGCGAGCCCGAGCGCGGTTGCGCCGCGCTGGGGCGGATGCGCTGCCCGAGGACGGCTCGGTGAACGCCACCAACGGCCATGAAGGACCCAGTGCTGAGGCGGCGGTGACGGTGGCCCGGCCGGTGGTGCTGGTCGCTACTGTCCCGGCGTAACCGGAGAGACCGCCCGGACCGTGCATGTGATCCCGCTGACCACTGGTCAGGGGCGCTGGCTGCTCCTCAGCTGAGTCGTACCCATGTTCTTTCACCAATCATTCCCGCACATCACCCAAACTTTGGCCGCGTCTTGTGGTCCTCCAGCAACCGCCGCCACACCACATCCAAGGGTTGCCTCATAGCGAAGTCGAAGCTGAGATACACCATGCACTGCGGCCGCCTACGCCAGAACCGCCACGTCCACCTCGTCCATCCGCAGCATTCGCACTGGCCTCATTTGTTGACACGGTGCTGTCTAAGTAACATGACCACACCCGTAAACAACCGCACTACCTGCTCTTCGAGTTCCGCCGACGCTACCTGCTCTTTGCTTCGGAGCTGGTCGGCTAGCTTCTCCAGGTACTCTAAAACTAGGCTCTACTGCCATGGATGTGGATGAGCGGGGTGTGGTATGGCCGGGTGCCTGACGAGGTGGCGCGCACGGGCGTGATCTAGGTTCGGCGGCTCCTACACACGTCGATCCTGGAGCTGCCCGTGCGCGCAACTACCTTACTGAACCGTCTGTTGGGCCTGCCGGGTGTGGCGGCGGTCGATCCGGGGTCTTGGCAGGTGGAGCCCGGTGGCGGCGAGATACAGGTGCGGTTTCGGTTGACCCGGCGGTTGCTGGTGTGCCCGCATTGCTCGTGTGCCACGGCGCATCGGTACGACACGCGGGACGTGGACTCCTCGTGGCGTCATCTTGACTTCGGGGGTCGGGTGTGTCGGATCAGGGTGCGGCGGCGACGGCTGCGGTGCCCGGAGCATGGGGTGCTCACCGAGGGGGTGCCGTTCGCCCGGCCGGCATCGGGGTTTACCCGTGGTTTCGAGCAGTTGGTGGCGTGGCTGGTCACGAAATCTGATAAGACGACGATCTGTAAGTTCGCTCGAATCAGTTGGCGCACGGTCGGGGGCGATCTGTGAGCGGGTGGCCTCGGATGTGCTGGATCCTGAGCGGTTGTCCGGGTTGGTCGATATCGGGGTGGATGAGATCTCGTGGAAGAAACACCACCATTATCTGACACTGGTGTCTGATCACGCGACCGGGAAGATCGTCTGGGGTAAAGCTGGGAAGGACACCGCGACCCTGAATGCGTTCTTCGGTGATCTGCCTGAGGGTGCGGCCGAGGCGCTCGAGGCGGTGTCGATGGACCTCGGTCCCGCCTACGCCAAGTCGGTCCGTACCCACGCCCCCCGGGCCACGATCTGCTTCGACCCGTTCCACGTGGTCAAGCTGGCCACCGACGCCCTGGACACGGTGCGGCGCCAGGTGTGGCAGTCCGCCCGGAAGCTACGCGACCAGCGCATCGCGAAGAGGTTCAAAGGGGCCCGCTGGGCGTTGCTGAAAAACCCTGTCGATCTGACCGAGGATCAGAGCGGTACGTTACGCCAGATCAAACGATCCGGAGGTGCACTGTGGCGGGCCTATCAACTGAAGGAGTCCCTGCGCGCGGTCTTCGCCGGCGACCTGGACCCCGCTGACACGAATGTCATGCTGGACCGCTGGTGCTCGAAAGCGCAACGGAGCCGAATCCCCGAATTCGTCAAGGCGGCACGCACTATCCGGAAACACCGCGATGGTATCAACGCCGCTATCGACCACGGACTATCGAACGGCCGCCAGGAAGGACTGAACAACAAGGTCCGGCTGATCATCCGCCGGGCCTACGGCTTCCACAGCGCCAAAGCCGCGCTGGCCACCGTCATGCTCACCTGCGGACCCGTCAACCTGGAGC
>JBOHFU010000136.1:0-8137 GCA_050699675.1 Pseudonocardiaceae bacterium | reverse complement strand
TCTGTGAATGGCTCTGGCAGCTGATACCGGTGGTGGCGCTGGTCGTGGCGCTGGTTGTGATCACCGGACTGGTCTGGGTGGTCCGCCGGGTCCGGCGTGCCGAGGATCTGCAGACGACTGTGATCGCAGTGCTCGTCGGCTTGTTCGTCACCGTTTCCCCGGCCGCGTTGCTGCTCGTCGGTAGCCGATAGGCGGTGCCCCCGGCAGGCCCGATCCGGGTGGCCCTGTCCACCGCCTCGGTGTGGCCCGAATCGATCGCCGTGGCCTTCGAGCTGGCTGCCGAGCTCGGCTACGACGGCGTCGAGGTGATGGTCTGGGGTGATCCGGCCAGCCAGGACGTCGCTGCCCTCGCGAAGTTGAAGGCTCGCTATCGGATGCCCGTGCTTGCCCTGCACGCCCCCTGCTTGCTGATCACCCAGCGGGTGTGGGCCGCAGATCCGGCGGTCCGGCTGGACCGCACCGTGCAGGCGGCCCTCGAGTTGGGAGCTGGCGTCGTGGTGGTGCACCCCCCGTTCCGTTGGCAGCGGGACTACGCCACGGGGCTCGCAGCACAGATCTCCGCGCTGGAGGCCTCGTCCGGGCTCACGATCGCGGTGGAGAACATGTTCCCGGTGCGCCGTGGCCGGCTCGAGGTGTCCAGCTACGCGCCGTCACCGGACCCGACCGACTTCGGGTATTCGCACTACACGCTGGACCTGTCGCATACCGCCACGGCCCAAGTCGACGCGGTGGCGATGGCGCAGCGGATGGGGTCGCAGCTGGCGCACCTGCATCTGGCGGATGGCAGCGGCGCCCCACGCGACGAGCATCTGGTGCCCGGCCGAGGTAGCCAGCCTTGCGCCGAAGTGTGCCGGGAGTTGGTGGACCGTGGATTCACCGGCACCGTCGTGCTCGAGGTGAGTACCCGGCGGGCCCGTACCCGCCCGGAGCGCCGCGCGGTCCTGACTGAGGCCCTGCTCTTCGCCCGCCTGCACCTGTGAGCGACCCGACCACGAGTCAATAGGCTGAACAGGTGGGTCATGTGTGCGCACCCGGCCAGCGGGGTATGTAACAAATGGGGCGATTGAACAGGTGTGGAGGATCGTCATGGACACCGTCGTATTGGTCATCATCGGAATCGTCGTGCTCGCGGCAGTCGTGGCGTTCGCGGTATGGGACATCCGCCGGCGTCGGCGCGCCAGCCTGCAGGAGCGATTCGGACCCGAGTACGAGCGCGAGGTGCAGGCGCGCGGCAGCGAGAGCGACGCAGCGCAGCACCTGGGCAAGGTCGCGGATCGGCGCGACCGGCTCGACATCCGTCAACTGGAACCCGCTGCGCGGGATCGCTACACCCAACGCTGGGAGGCCGTGCAGTCCAAGTTCGTCGACCGGCCCGGACCTGCGCTGGACGAGGCTGACCGGCTGATCACGGACGTGATGCACGATCGCGGTTACCCGGTGGAGGACTTCGGTGAACGTGCCGAGCTCGTTGCCGCGGATCACCCGCAGGTCGTCGAGCACTACCGCGCCGCGCATGCCGCCCGCCAGGCCCATCACGGTCAGTCAGGCAATTCCGACACCGAGGAGCTGCGGCAGGCGTTCGTGCACTACCGCGCACTGTTCGACGAGCTCGTGCATGGCCGCCGCCAAGACACCTCGAGATAGCAGGAGGCTTCGGTATGGATACCAGGCAGGAACACTACGAGGAGCACGAACGGCCAGAGGGTGGACGGGTACACCGCGTCCTCGACAGCGAGGGTGGAGCGGGGGTGCAGAGCGGCTATCCGGGTCATCCGGCACCGGCACGCCCCGCCGGTGCCGCAGACCCCGAGCCCGGCACTGCCCACGCTGGCGCGCCTGGTTACACCGAGCATCCGGCGGCTACCGCGCCCGACACCACCGGACGCGACAGTGGTGCGGGGCGGGTAGGGCTGCTCAGCGACGTGGCAAGCCTGCGCGACGAGTGGCAGCGGGTGCAGGGGACGTTCGTCGACGATCCGCCGCGTGCGGTGCACGAGGCCAGCGTGCTGGTCGACCGTACGTTGGATGAGATCCGGATGAACGTCGGGAGTGGGCACACCAGTGACACGGCGTCGACCGAGGACCTGCGGGTGACCTTCCAGCGCTACCGCGAGTTCTTCCAGCGCCTGCTGTCGGCGTGATCCCCACGTACCGTGGCAGCGTGGAGGAGCTGGTCCAGGTCGGGTAGGTGGTGTCGAGTTCGGGATAGTAGGAGGGTACATACGGGTGCCGCCACGTGCGCTGAAAAACCTCCCGCCACGCCGGTGTGGACAGCGTTCCATCCGCGGTGAACTTCTCGGCCATTTCCTGCAGCTGAGCCTGGGCCAGCTCCTGCTCTTCAGCGCTCAGGTCGGTCGGGTAGCCGGGCACGCAGCAACTCCATTCTGGACGTTCGCGCCTGGGTGTCGTGGTTGCGGGACGGTGCCGGTGTCGGGTGCTGCGGTGAGGCCGAGGACATCCCACAGTTCGGGGTCGGTGAGGGTGGGGAAGCTTCGGTGCGCGACTGGGTGTGTTTCCGGCAGGTTGGGAATGGCGTAGACGGTGGCGCCGGCGGCACGTGCGGCCTGCACGCCGATAAGTGAATCCTCCAGGACCACTACCCGGGAGCACGGGACACCGAGCCGTCGGCAGGTCTCCTGGTAGAGGTCGGGTGCTGGTTTCGGATGATCGGCGTCGCCTGCTCCGACGATGGTCTCGAAGGTGTCGGGGATGCCAGTGGTTCGAAGGTAGTCGCGGGTGATCTCCGCTGGGCTATTGGAGGCTATGGCCAGGGGCCGAGTCCCGACCAAAGCGGTGACCAACTCGAGGGCACCGGGCAGCGCGACGACTCCGGTGCCGGTGTTGGTGGCCACGAGTTCGCGGATCTGTTGGGCGAGCACCCCTGGTGGGACGGGGTGACCGAGCAAGTCGGCTAGGGCGTATCCAAGGCGCTCAAGCCCGAGACCGACCAGACGTCGCCGGTCGTCTCGGCGGAGAGTAACCCGGTAGCGGGTGAACAGGGCAGTGTAGGCGCGGTCCCAGTGCCCGTGGGTGTCCACGAGCAAACCGTCGCAGTCGAAGATCACCGGGTTCATGAGGTGTTCGTGCGGTAGGCGATCGCGCAGGACACGAGTGGGAAGTCCGGGTCATGGTGCGCTAGCTCAGCGGGAGCGAGGTCTTCGGCGGCCTCACCGAGGAGCGCGGCCAGGCACACTCGGAGGTTGCCGTGGCCGGTGACGGTGACCGGCCCGTCCCAGGCGCTGAACAGCTGCCACAGTCCGGCCGGGGTGAACCGCCACCGGTCCTGGGAACGGCTGCTGGGGCTGATCCTGCCCAGGCACGGCACCGTGACTAGCAGCGCGCCGCCGGAGCGTAGCGCCTGGTGGCAGTTGGTCAGGGCGACGGTGGGGTCGGCGAGGAGCTGCAGGGTTTGAGTGAGCACGATGCAGTCGAACGTTTCGGTGGGCAAGCTGTGTGGATGGGACAGGTCGGCGCGCAGCCGGGCCTGCAGGTTGCGCGGGTCAATGTCGATCACGGTGGTGTTGCGGACCTGGTCGCGACCAAAGCGGCGCAGGTAGTCATCGGTCTTGATTTCGGCACCGTGACCGCGGATGTCGTGGCGGTGGCAGCGGAGGAACGCTTCGATGTAGATCCGGTCGACTGGGGTGCCGCGGTCGTAGCCGTAGCAGTCGCTGATCGGGCGGAGCGGGAGTTGCATCGCGCCCTCCGGAAGTGGTCGTCTTGTGAGTCTGGGCCTAGACGATCTGCCGGTGGTAGGTCTGGACATGGTCGAGGGCCACAACCAGGTCGCATCGGAGGCGTTCAGCCCGGGCTCGGCGGGTGGCGTCTTGAGGTCCTCGCCGGTGTGAGGTGATCTCTCGTAGACACACCAGCACTGCGCTGCACCAGAACGCCGCACGGCGTTCTGCGGGAAAACCGATTCGTGGGATGAACTGCTTCCGCACGCCGGGGGCATCACCGAGGAGGACCCAGAGCATCGCCAAGTCGTAGCCGGGCCACCGCCAGGCGGTGAACTCCAGATCGATCAGTGCCAGCCGGCCGTCAGGCTGGCGAATTACATTGCCCAGGTGCGCATCCCCGTGCTGGATCTCAACGCCAAGTCGGCCGCTGATGGCGGCGTAGAGCTCGAAAGCGCAGGACCGCTCGACATCGTTGATCTCCGTGCCGCACACTGCGGCTAGTTGGTCGGAATAGTTATCGTCGTAGGGCAGAGCCGAGGGTATGGCGGGCCGCCAGGCGTGAACTTGATCCAGAAGGCTCAGAACTGCGCCAAGCTGTCCACTGTGGATAGTTGCAGCGGGATAGCGGTGTGTATGCACCGGATCTCCAACCAGCGTGGTCATGACGATCAGAGGGTGGATGGGCTCGGCGGCCACCATGTCCGGCACGGTCATGGGCAGCGGGGCGAGCGCGGGCAGTGCCTGGTACACGGTGATCTCGTGACGAGCCCGGGCGAGCCAGAACGGGCGTCGGTCGAGGGGGTACTTCGCGATCACCGCGCGGCCGTCCAGGACGCCGCCCAGCAGCATCGAGGTCTCGGTGCAACTGGGCTGGCCGCGAACGCGGAAACCGGGGCACAGGGCAGTCACCGCGGCCCGGGCCATAGCCTCGACATCCTGGGCGAGCGATGCGGCCATTACGCGTCTGCCCGTGCACGGGCTGCAGGAGGAGTGAGGACACGCCAGCTCGGTGCCGGCTGCTCACCGACGGGCGGGAGGTTGACCACGAGCCGGGCGACCACGTCGGCCAGGTCAGCCACACACGCGCGGCCGTCCAGCATCACGCGACGTGGGGGCGGGAGGGCATCGAGGTAGGCACAGCTGGCTGCCTCGATCCCGGCTTGCGTGATCGGGTCGATGAGGTGCGCTGGGAGCCCGCCCCGGCGCACCTGGCGCGCAGCGCTCACTAAGACAGGAATTCGCAGGTAGACGTAGGCGTCGGGGGTAAGGATGAGTCCGCGCTCGGCGGCCTCGGAGAACATGTGCGCGGCCAGCTCTGGCGCGGCGGGAACTCCGAGGCGGTCCATGCCGTACTCGTGGGCGATCAGAGTCAGTGGACTGCGGTCCAGCGCCACCAGTCGGCCTGGTGTTCGGCGGGCAAGCGTGGCGCGCTGCTGTTCCAGGCGCAGGAAGTGCAGCAGCGCGGCGGTCACGTCCTCGCGATTGTGGGGCGGCCACGGTGGCAGCGCGGCGAGGTCGGCGTACTCGGGCACCGCCAACGCTCCCAGCCGCGCGGCCAGCGCATGGACCAGGGTGGTCTTGCCAGCGAGGCACAGCCCCTCGACAGCGACCACGGCCTGTGCACTCGGTGGATCGGCGGGTCGGTGCTGCAAGAGTCGCGGTCCCACGGTGAGCCTCCGCCAGTCAGGTCTGTCGGGCTGCTAGCGTCGCCGGGCTATGAGCGCCGAAGATCTTCCTGTAGCCGACCACTCGCTGATCACCGCGGCGCTGCATGGTTTCGGCCTGGCCGAGCTGACCGAAGTCCGGTCGTTGGCCGACGGTTTGATGAACCGCAACTGGCGGGTGTGCACGCGAGAGGGCGTGTGGGCGCTCAAGCAGGTTCTGGATGTCCACGCCGATCAGGCTCGCCGACAACACCGAGTCACTCGCACGCTGGCCGGGCTGGGTCTTCCGGTCCCGCCACCGCAGACGACTCCGGCCGGGGACACTCTGGTCAACGCGGAAGGCATCGGGGTGTTCGCGGTGCTGCCCTGGGTCGACGGGCTGCACCGCGACGGCCGCGACCTCGCGCTCGACGAGTGCCGACACCTGGGTGATCTGCTGGCCCGGATCCACTGCGGCTTGGGCCGTGACGGGTTGGCCAGGGTGTTGACCCCGGCGCCTGAGTTCCAGATCGTGGCCGTGACCGAGGCAGCGAAGGCCAAAGCGAAGATCGATCATTACCTCGGGCTCGTCAATGACCGTGCCGAGCTCGATGAGTTTGACGTCTTGGTGCGCCATCGCTTGATTGAACGGCAAGACCTGTTGGAACGGCTGGCCTACCTGCGGCCGGACGACACCCGGCCGGTGGCGCCCATGGGGTGGGTGCACGGCGACTTCCACGACCTGAACCTGCTCTGGTCGGTCATGCGGCCCAGTCGGGTCACCGCGGTACTGGATTGGGACCGGCTTCGCATCGGGCCGCTGGCCGCCGAGGTGGTCCGGACGGCCACCCTGGTGTTCGGCTACAACCTCACCCCTGAGCTGCGGGTGCTGGATTTGGAGCGGGTCGCGGCGTTCACCGCTGGGTACCGCGAGGTCACCCCGCTGGCTGGTGCCTCGCTGGCCGACGCCGTCCACCGGTTGTGGTGGGAGCGGGTCTGTGACTTGTGGCAGTTGACGTGGCACTACGACAAGGCCGACGCTTCCTGCGATCATCTGTTCGCGTCGGCCTCGGCACTGCTGGCCTGGTGGAGTGCACATCGGGACGCCGTCTCCGCCGCCTTCACCACGGCCTGACCGGCGATTGCCCCAGGGCCTCACCGATCTGAACGGTCAGCGCGACTACCTCATCAGGCGAGCGGCCGGGCTGGATGCCCTCGGTGAGGAACCGGGCGCCCCGCTGCAACCCCTCACGCCACGCCGTCTCGCGGTCATCCCGCGCGGGCCGCTCGGTGACGGTCAGCGAGTGGACCTGCCCGTCCTGCACGAACTCTTGCCACATCCTTACCGCCCACGCCAATCCGCCTTCGGCGCTGCGGCCGGCGAAGAACGCGAAAAACGCGCCGATCATCTCAGCGTGGAACAACGCATCTGACACTCGGCAGCCGGTGTCGGTCCGCGGCTGGGACGCCAGCTCGACCAGCTCGGCGAACGGACGCTGCAGCGCGGGAATCACGGTAGCCAGGTCAGTGTCATCAAGCGGAAAACGCCCGGCTGCGCCGAACTTCAGGTGTGCGGCCGACGCCCTCGGATCGGGGCAGTGGCAGAGCATGGCACCGACGTCAGTGAGATCGGCGGACAGGTGCAGGTGGTCGGAGTAGGAGCTGCGCCACGCACTCGACAGGTCCCGGAAGCCACCCGCTTCGAGCAACCAGCCCAGATCCAGGATCGCCGTGCCACCGATCAACCGCACTCGCAGAGGTGCGAGCAGCCCGCTGCGGTCATCGAGCCGGGGTGGGTGCGGCATGTACTCGGCGGGCCAGGTATGAAAGCGGGTGGCGAACTCCGCTGTCTCTGGGGTGAGCACGCCGATCCGTGCTGCGGGCAGGATGTCGCGGGGGCGCAGGGCGCGGTAATAGAAAGGCAACATCGCTCCCGCCGTCGTGGGATTGCGCTCGGAGAGGGCATGCATCAGGTATGCGGCGCCGGCCGCGTAGTGCGGGGTGAACACACAGTCGTCGTCACCGAAGAGCACCCACCGGCTGCGCACGGCGGTGATGCCGGTGTTGCGGGCTGCGGCGGTGCCGGCGTGCCGCCCGAGCCGGATACCTGTTACCCGCACCTCGCCGGGGCGCGGGTGGCGGGTGTAGCGCGCCAGGACGGCCGGAGTGTGATCGGTGCTGTAGTCGTCCACGACGATGATCTCGGCCAGCGTGTCACCGGCCTGAGCGAGCAGGCTATCCAACGCCCAGGTGAGCGGGTTGTCGCTGATGGGTCGGATGTCGGGATCAAATGGGCAGCGGTTGTAGGTAGCAATCACCGCCGACACCTGGCCGGCGGTCTCGGGGATAGACAGGGCTGTGGTGAACTCCGGGCCGTCCGGCAGGCTGCTCACGACCTTGTCGAGAGCGATCAGGTCCGTGCTGATCACGGCTCAGCGCTCCGTCTTGTCGTGGGTGTAGCTCGTTCCGGTGCACCAGCGGTGCAGCGCGTTAACCAGGCACCACCACGGACCGGCGCTGCTGAGCAACGCGGCGGCAATTCCGCCGAGCGTTTCCCTCGTCCCTAACCGCACGTCTCGTCCCTCATCTCGCTCGTGCGCGGCGAGCAGAGCAGCGGGCAGAACGTAGTAAGCCGACAGCGCGCAGATGGTCGCGGCGGTGGCAGGCAGCCGCCGGCAGGCGAGCACGGGCAACGCGAGGGTGGCGGCGACGGCCGGGGACTGGCCCAGCCACAACGCGCCGCGCGCCAGACCCTGGGCGACCAACCACGCTCGGGTGCGCCGGTCACCAACACTGCGGGCGGCGGCAAGACGG
>JBOHFU010000135.1:0-8140 GCA_050699675.1 Pseudonocardiaceae bacterium | reverse complement strand
CCGGCCCGATCACCGTGGTGTGCAGCGACTGGTAGACCCCGAACCGGGGTTGCGCGACGTAGTCCTTGAAGCGACCGGGCATCGGCTGCCACACCGAGTGCACCACACCGACCACGGCATAGCAGTCGCGCACGTCGTCAACCAGGATCCGCACCCCGACCAGGTCGTGGATGTCGTCGAAATCGCGACCGCGCACGATCATCTTCTGGTAGATCGAGTAGTAGTGCTTGGGCCTGCCTTCGACGGTGGCGGTGATCCGCGAACCGGATAGCTGCGTGGAGACCTCGTCGATCACGGTCCGCAAGTAGGTGTCGCGTGACGGGGCCCGGTCTGCCACCAGCCGTACGATTTCGTTGTACTTTTTCGGGTGCAGGATCGCAAAGGAAAGGTCTTCCAGCTCCCACTTGATGGTGGCCATGCCCAGCCGGTGGGCCAGTGGGGCGAGTACCTCAAGGGTCTCCTTGGCCTTGCGGGCCTGCTGCTCCGGTGGCAGGAAGCGCATAGTTCGCATGTTGTGCAGCCGGTCCGCGAGCTTGATCACCAGTACCCGCGGGTCGCGCGCCATCGCGATGACCATCTTGCGAATGGTCTCGGCCTCGGCGGCGGCACCGAGCTCGACCTTGTCGAGTTTGGTGACGCCGTCGACGAGGTGCGCAACCTCGTCACCGAAGTCCTGGGTGAGGTGGGATAGCGCGTAGTCGGTGTCCTCCACGGTGTCGTGGAGTAGCGCGGCCACCAGCGTGGTGGTGTCCATCCCCAGCTCGGCGAGGATCGTCGAGACCGCCAACGGATGAGTGATGTACGGGTCACCGGACTTGCGCTGCTGCTGGGAGTGCTTGTCCTCGGCGACGTCGTAGGCTCGTTGTAGCAGTGCGAGGTCAGCATTGGGATGCAGCTCCCGGTGCACAGCGGCGAGCGGTTCCAGCACCTGCCTGACCGGGCCGGGCCGCTGCGCGGTGATCCGGCGGGCCAGCCGCGCCCGCACCCGCCGGGTCGCCGACGGCAACCGCGCAGCGACCGTGACCGGGTCCGGGCCGGCCAGCGGCGTAGCGGTGCGCTGCAGGTCCTGGCTCAAGCGCGCTCTCCCACCACGTGGTAACCGATCAGGTATACAGCGTACCGCCGCGTTCCGGGCGGGATCTGCAGGACCGGGAGAATCTTGTAACTGGTCAGATCGTCAACAGGGCGTGCAGCGAGCGGCCGCCGAGCCGGTCCCGACCCTGAAGCGAGCCGATTTCCAGCAGCACCGCAATGCCGCTCACTGCGGCTCCGGCCCGCTCGACCAGCGCGCAGGCCGCAGCCACCGTGCCCCCGGTGGCCAGCACGTCGTCGATCACCAGGGCCCGCTGCCCCGGTCGCAGAGCGCCGGCAGCCAGTTCCAGCACGGCGACGCCGTACTCCAGGGCATATGCCTCGCGGTCGGACACCACGGGTAGTTTGCCGGGCTTACGCACCCCCACCACGCCGGCCCCCAGGGCGTAGGCTGCCGAGGCACCTAGCAGAAACCCACGGGCCTCCACCCCGACCACAACGTCGACCTGCGGCGTCGGGGCGATCAGCGCGTCCACCACCGCTCGGAACGCGGTGGCGTCGGCTAGAACCGGCGCGAGATCCCGAAAGAGCACGCCGGGCTCCGGGAAGTCCGGGACTTCTCGGATCAGCGGTACGAGCAGAGCCGCCAGGTCGTCCACGTTCGACCCCAGGCACACACCGCGGACCTTACTAGTTGCGCTCGCCCCCGGTCCGCTGCTCCCCATGAGAGTCAACCGTCCGCTCCGCCTGCTGACGCCGCTGCGGGTGTGTCTGGTCTTGGCTGTTAATGCCCCTCTTGGCCTGGGTTTCCTTCTTGGTGCCGGTATCGCTCTTGGTGACGGCGCCATCCTGGGTGCGAGCGTTCGCCTGGGCGCGGATGGCCTTCTGTAGCTGAGCCTGTAACTGAGTCCTTTCGTGGACCGGCGGCGGCACTTGGATCGGCACCGGCAGCTCGATCGGCGCAGGCAGCTTGATCGGCGCAGGCAGCTCGATCGGCGCAGGCAGCTCGATCGACGCAGGCACCTGGGCCTGAGTCGTTCCCGATGCCGTGCCGGACGATCCTGGTGCGGACTGCGGCTGGACAACGTCCTTCCGGTGGACGGAGCCCGCCGAATGTCCGTCGCGAGTGGGGTACTCATCTGGCGCAATCCGAGGGTTCGCCATGGGAAACGACGGTGCTGGCGAGAGCTCCTTGTTCGGCTGTGCCCCAGCGACGAGAGGCTGCACGGCCGGCTTGGCCTTCGCAGCGGGCGCGGGATGCGGGGCGCGATCCGCCAGCCGACCGTTGGTCGCGGCATGCACCGGGGAAGTGCCATGAGCGGGCTCAGGGAATGCCAGCACCGGGGACCTCGCGTCCGAGCCGAAAATGCTGCTCCCCGGCAGGATGACCGCCAATGGCGGGCTGGCCAAGCCGGCGGCCAACGCCAGCGCGCCGCCCACAACAGCAGCCAGCCGGACCGGCTGCCGGTGCTGCCAGCCAACGCCGCCTCTCCGGCGAGCCGGCATGGCCACGTCAGGCAGGGCCGAGCGGCTGTCCAGCAGTCTGGCCAGCTCGCGTCGCCCGCGCTGTTCCCAGCCGGTGCCCACAGCATGGGATGCCACGTCATCAACGTGAGCGAGGAGGCTGCGCGCTTCGGGCCGGCTGTGCGGGTCCTTGGCGATGCCGCGCAGCACAAGCTCACGAGCCGGTTCGGGAAGCACGTCGATCGGGGGGGTGCTCTGTTCGTGCTTGGCCGAGAGTTCGGCCAAGCCGTCGGCGTAGAAAGGTGGCGCGCCGGCCAGGCACTCGAAGAACGTGACCGTGGCGGCGTACACGTCGGCTGCGGGGGTAGCCGAACGACCACTCCACTGTTCGGGAGCCAGGTAGAAAGGTGTCGACCGGGCGAGCAGTTGCCGGCCGTGGGCGGTGGACAGCCCGAAGTCGACAAGCCGGACGCAACCAGCACGCGTGAGGATCACGCTCTCCGGCTTGATGTCGCCGTGCGCCAAGCCTGCGGCGTGCCAAGCGGCTAGACCACGCAGCGAGTCCTTGAGCACCACCAGCGCGGCCTCGGTACCCACGGCACCATGCGCAAAGAGCAGAGCACGCAGCGGAGTCCCGTTGACATGGTCGCCGATGACGGCAGCACCATGGGAACCCTCAAGGTAGCGGTGGACGCGTGGCACTCGGGCATCCCGGACTCGTGTCAGCCGCCCAAACTCGCGGGCGAATCGGGCACGGAACTCGGTGTCGGCGAGTAGTTCGTCGGACAGATAGGTCACTGCGAGCGACCTGCGGGTGATGCGGTGACGGGCCACTACCCGTCGACCCACCGGGTCCTCGCGCACCTCCCGGAGGTGCACCACACCCGGAATGGACCACCCCTCCATCCCCGGTCCTCCCTGGTCGGTCCGCACAATCCCCCCCGCGCTCTTCACTCCCCGGAGCGTCATTCGTTATCTGACTACAGAGCGTTCTCCTAAATCGATCGATAGGCAAGTGCTCAGAGCGACAACTCACCAAATGAGCGGTTGAGGGTTGTGAGAAGATGACCTAATGTAACCAGAACGCTACACTGCGCAATCAATGCAGCAATCAACGCAGCTCAGGGTAGTTAGGAGACCCAGGTCAGTGACCGGCCAGAGTCAGTCAGGTGCCCGAGGACCTGCCGGCCTTGCCGGACGGTCTGCCGCTCTTGCCGGTAGGTTGCCCGCGCCGTCGCCCGGCCGATGCGGTCTTGCCAACCCGAGCAGGCACGCCGGCGGCCATCCCGTCCGCTGCACTGGTTCGTGGGCCAGCCGTCGAAGGGGCCTCGTCCTCGAGCTCGGAGTTCGCGGTGGTCTTGCGGGCCAGCTTCTCCCTGCGCTGGGCGACTCGCTCGGCTTGCTGCTGGTAGGCCGGCCTGCGCATGGTGAGGTCGACCATCAACGGTGTCGCCAGGAAGATCGAAGACAACGCCCCGGCCACGATGCCGACCATCAGCACCAGAGCGAGGTCCTTGAGCGTCCCGACACCCAGCAGACCGACGCCAATCACCAGCAGGCCGAGCACGGGGAGCACCGCGATCAAGGAGGTGTTGATCGAACGCATCAGAGTCTGATTGACCGCGAGGTTGGCAGCCTCGCCGTAGGTTCGCCGGGTCAGCCCGAGCAGCCCACGGGTGTTCTCCTTGACCTTGTCGAATACCACGACGGTGTCGTACAGCGAGAACCCGAGGATGGTGAGCAGGCCGATGACCGACGCCGGTGACACCTCGAGACCGACCAGCGAGTAGATCCCCGCGGTCACCACCACGTCGTGCACCAGGGCCACCAGCGCGGCCAGCGCCATCCGGGGCTCGAAGTACACCGCGAGGAACACGGTCACCAGGCCGAGGAACACCAGCAACGCGATCAGCGCCTGCTGACTGATCTCGCCGCCCCAGGTTGCGCTCACCGCGCTGTCGCTGATCGCTTGTTCGCTGGGCCGCCCGTCGCTGCCCAGCGGGCGTAGCTGGTCGAACAGCGCCCTTTTGAGGACGAAGGATTGCCGGGTGTCCAGCGTCTCAGTGCGGATCAGGATGCTCGCCGCGGGACCGGTACCGACGGTCTGCACCGATCCTGGCGGTTGGCCCACTGTGCCGGTGAAGACTTCCTCGACCTGCTCAGTGGTGATCGGACCGCGGGCCCCCTGCGCCGGGAGCTGTACGCGGGTGCCGCCCTCGAAGTCGATGCCGAGGTTGAACCCGCGCAACAAGATGGAGGCGAGGCAGACCGCGACGAGAAGGCCTGACATCGCATACCAGATCCGCCGCCGCCCGACGATGTCGAACGCACCGGTCCCGCTGTAGAGGCGCGCCAGCGTGCTTGACATCTCAGGCTCCCTTCCCCGCAGTCGCCAGCTCCGATCGGCCTTCGGCACCGGCCCGCTGCGCCGACCCGAGCCCGGACAGTCCCGGTTGGGACAGCAGCCGGGACTGCGCCGCCATCGCTACCAGCGGGTGCGTCACCAGGAAAACCACCAAGAGGTCCAGCACGGTCGACATGCCGAGGGTGAAGGCGAAGCCCTTCACCTGCCCTACCGCGAGAACGTAGAGCACCGCGGCGGCCAGGAAGCTCACCGCATCAGCCGAGAGGATGGTTCGGCGAGCCCGAACCCAGGCCCGGGGTACGGCCGACCGGAATGTCCGGCCGTCCCGGACCTCGTCCTTGAGACGCTCGAAGAAGATCACGAAGGAGTCCGCGGTGATACCGATGGCGACAATGAGGCCGGCTACCCCGGCCAGGTCCAGGGTGAACCCGATCCATCGCCCGAGTAGCACCAGGACCGCGTAGACGATCAGCCCGGACAGCACCAGAGACAAGATCGTCAGCACCCCGAGCGCCCGGTAGTAGAACAGGCAGTAGACGAACACCACGGCCAGCCCGATCGCCCCGGCGAGCAGTCCCGCGCGCAGTGAGGCCAGGCCCAGGGTTGCCGAAACGGTCTCGGACTCCGAGGACTGGAAGGACAGCGGCAGCGAACCGTACTTGAGCACATTGGCCAGGTTCTGGGCCTCGGCCTGGGCGAACCTGCCAGTGATGCTGGTCTGGCTGCCGGGTGGGATCGCGCCCTCGATCACCGGAGCCGACACCACCTCGCCATCCAGGACGAAAGCGGCTTGCCTGCCAACATTGTTCGCGGTGTGTTGCGCCCAAATGTCCTCGCCCTGAGTGGTGAAGTTCAGCCGTACTTCGTATCCCGTGCCGCCGGAGTTCAAGCCCGACGACGCGTTGGAAATCTGCTCGCCGGACATGAACGCAGGCCCCAGCAGGTACTTGGCGACGCGGTCCTGGTCACAGGTGACCAGCGGCAGGTTCGGGTCGTCGTTGCCGCGCAAGGGGTTGGCAGCGGCACAGTTCAGGGCGGCCAGCGCTTGCTGCTGCACCGCCGGGTCCTGGCTCTGCAGCCGCTCTCGGGCCTGCCGGATCTGCTCGGCGATCTGGGGGTCGGCCGAATCCGCCGGGGCTTGGCCGACTGGGGGCGGCGGGCTGGTCGGCGGTGCGGCGGGCGACGGAGTTACCGGAGGCGCAGTCGGCTCGTCCGGCGGCGGCTGTAGCTGCTGCGGCTGGACCGGCGCCGGTGCACCATCAGTGGCCGGTGGTTGGTTGGAGTCTGGGACCGGCCCACTATCCCCAGGAGCCTGGCCTGCAGGGGCCGGCGCGGGCAGCCCGGCCGGCACCTCGGCGATCACCGGCCGGAAATACAGCTTGGCGGTCTGCCCGAGGGTGCGGGCCTGGTCGCCGTTCTCGCCCGGCACCGTGATGATCAGGTTGTTCCCGTCGAGGATAACCTCTGCCCCACTCACCCCGATGCCGTTGACCCGTTGCTCGATGATCTGCCGAGCTTGATCCAGGGACTCCTGCGACGGCGGCCCGCCGCCAACGGTGCGGGCGGTGAGGGTCACCCTGGTGCCGCCTTGCAGGTCGATGCCCAGTTTGGGAGTCGGATCCCCGCCACCGGTGAAGAAGACCAGCGAATAAAGGACAGCGACGATCCCGGCAAAGATCGCCAAGTTTCGCCAAGGGCGGAGGTGCCCGGCCGGTGGTGCCACAGTGGGTGGTTCTCCTCGTTCACAGCTGACTGCGCCGGGCGCCATCACCGGCGACCTGCCGCGGCGTCCACTGTGCCAGCGCCGTCATCGGCGCGTGCGGTGGGGGGGCCGGGTGCGGAGCGTACTCCCCGCACCAGACCAGGTCAGGGCTTGTCGGTGCGAGTGCTGTCGTCGACGGGGGCTGCCAGCGGCGCACTGGCGGCCGCGGGCTCGTCCTCCTCGTTGATCTTTTCCCGGATTGCGGCGCGCAGCCAGGTGGTGCGCACTCCCGGGGCGATCTCCAGGTCGATCGTGGTCTCGTCGGCGCTACCCACGACGGTTGCCTGCAGACCCGAGGTCGTCATCACCCGGTCACCGTCGGTCAGCGAGTTCTGCAGCCGCTGTGCCTCGGCCATCGCCCGCTTCTGCCGGCGGGAGCCGAGGATCAGGGGCAGCGCGAGCACGGCGATGAACAGCAGGGGCAGGAGCAGGGGGTCCATGGTTCTCCGATCACCGTCAGCGTGTCTCACTTGAGTGTGCCAGCAATCACCCGTCGAACAGCGTCGGTGTGCGGTCTCCGGACGCGTCGGCGGGCGGCTCCAGCTGCAGGTGCCGCCATGCGGCTGCGGTAGCTACCCGTCCGCGTGGGGTGCGGGCAAGCATGCCGGCGCGGACCAGGAAAGGCTCGCACACCTCCTCCACGGTGGCCGGCTCCTCCCCGACCGCAACGGCGAGGGTGGACACCCCAACCGGTCCACCGCCGAAGGTGCGCACCAATGCGGTGAGTACGGCGCGGTCCAGCCGATCCAGCCCGAGCTGGTCGACGTCATAGACAGCCAAGCCGGCCCGGGCCACCTCGAGGGTGATCGCGCCGTCGGCGCGGACCTCGGCGTAGTCACGTACCCGGCGCAGTAGCCGGTTGGCGATCCGGGGTGTGCCGCGGGACCGGCCGGCGATCTCGGTGGCGCCGTCGGGGCGCAGGTCCACGCCGAGGATGCCGGCCGAGCGGCGCAACACCAGCTCCAGCTCATCGGGCTCGTAGAACTCCATATGCGCGGTGAACCCGAACCGGTCGCGCAACGGGCTGGTCAGCGCACCGGACCGGGTGGTGGCCCCGACCAGGGTGAAAGGGGCGATCTCCAGCGGGATCGAGGTGGCGCCGGGGCCCTTGCCGACCACTACGTCGACCCGGAAGTCCTCCATCGCGAGGTAGAGCATCTCCTCGGCGGGCCGAGCGACCCGGTGGATCTCGTCGATGAACAGCACGTCACCCTCGACGAGGTTGGACAGCATCGCGGCGAGATCCCCGGCACGCTCCAGCGCCGGCCCCGAGGTGACCCGGATCGCGCTACCCAGCTCCGCGGCGATGATCATCGCGAGGCTGGTCTTGCCCAGCCCCGGCGGGCCGGACAGCAGCACGTGGTCCGGTGCGGCACCGCGCCGCCGGGCGCCCTCCAGCACCAGTTCGAGCTGCTCGCGGACCCGGGCTTGCCCGATGAACTCGGGCAGCCGGCGTGGCCGCAGGGTGGTCTCGAGCTCGACGTCCGCCGGGTCCACGTCGGCCGCGAGCGGTCCCG
>JBOHFU010000134.1:0-8205 GCA_050699675.1 Pseudonocardiaceae bacterium | reverse complement strand
ATCACACCGAGCCCGATCACACCGAGCCCGATCACACCGAGCCCGATCACACCGAGCGGGTGGAGCCACCGCAGCAGCCGACCGCCCGGCGGACCCCGACCGCTGAGGGCTCCGGGGCACCCGTGACGATGCCAGCGCTGGGAGAGAGCGTCACTGAGGGGACCGTGACCCGGTGGCTCAAGCAGGTTGGTGACACCGTCGAGGTGGACGAGCCGCTGCTTGAGGTGTCCACCGACAAGGTCGACACCGAGATTCCGTCCCCGGTAGCAGGCGCCCTGCTGGAGATCGTCGTAGCGCAGGACGAAACCGCCGAGGTCGGAGCAAAGCTGGCCATGGTCGGCGATGCCGGCGCCGCGACGCCAGCGGCGCCGGATCAGCCCGACCAGTCTGCCGAGCCTGGATCTACTGAGCCCCGATCTACTGAGCCGCAGCGTCCGAAGCGGCCCGCTCCGGTATCCGATGTCGATGAGTCCGGTGCACCGTATGTGACGCCCCTGGTGCGCAAGCTTGCGGCCGAACACGATATCGACCTGTCGGGCGTGCAAGGCACTGGGGTCGGCGGCCGCATCCGCAAGCAGGATGTTCTCGCCGCCGTAGAAGCGCCCGAGCCCGAACCGGCGCCCTCACCTGAGCCTGAGCGGCCATCCCCTCCCGCGCCGCAGCAGGCGCCGCAGGCCGGCGCGGCGCGGCACTCGGCGCCGCCGGCGGCGACAGTTGCAGAGTTGCGCGGGACCACCGAGAAGATGTCCCGGATGCGCAGCGTCATCGCCAAGCGGATGGTGGAGTCGCTACAGATCTCCGCGCAGCTCACCACCGTGGTGGAGGCCGACGTCACCCGTCTCGCGCGGCTGCGCGATCGGGCCAAGCGAGATTTCGAGGCTCGAGAAGGCGTCAAGCTGTCGTTCCTGCCGTTCTTCGCCCAGGCCACCGTCGAGGCGCTCAAGCAGCACCAGAAGGTGAACGCCTCGATCGACACCGAACAGGGCGAGATCACCTACCACGGTGCGGAGCACCTCGGCATCGCCGTGGACACCGAGCGTGGCCTGCTGGTGCCGGTGATCCACGACGCGGGCGATCTCAACATCGCCGGCCTGGCCCGCCGCATTGCCGACCTTGCCGAGCGGACCAGGGCGAACAAGATCACCCCGGACGAGATGAGCGGCGGTACGTTCACGATCAGCAACACTGGCTCGCGGGGAGCGCTGTTCGACACCCCGATCATCCTGCAGCCGCAGGTCGGGATCCTCGGCACCGGCAGCGTGGTCAAGCGGCCGGTGGTGCTGACCGGCGAGGACGGGGACACCATCGCGGTCCGCTCGATCACCTACCTGGCGCTGTCCTACGATCACCGGCTGGTGGACGGCGCTGACGCCGCCCGCTTCCTCAACACCATCAAACAGCGCCTCACCGAGGCCGCGTTCGAGGCTGACCTCGGGCTATAGGGTGGGTCCCGCTACCGGGGGCCATTCGGAGCCGGATTGCGGTTGCCGTGACCCGGGGTCGCGCGGTCGGCGCTGAACCGAGAAGATCTCCCCATGCGCGTCGCGATCGCGGGAGCCTCGGGCCTGATCGGTACAGCGTTGGTGTCGCTACTGCGTCAGGCCGGCCATGAGGTGCTCCGGCTGGTGCGAAGGCGGCCAGGCGCCCCGGACGAGCGGGCCTGGGACCCGTCGACGGCGACGATGGACGCCGGCACCCTGGACGGCACCGACGCCGTGGTGAATCTGTGCGGCTCGCCGCTGTCTACCGGACGCTGGTCGGGAGAGCGTAAGCAAGCCATCAGGGACAGCCGGATAGGTCCCACCGAGGTGCTCGCGGCGGCAGTGGCAGAGCACCGGGTTCCGGTGCTGGTGAATGCCTCCGGGGTGAACTACTACGGCGACACCGGAGACCGCGAGGTCGACGAGCACGCGCCGTTGGGCTCTGGGTTTCTCGCCGAGATCTGTCGCGACTGGGAGGCGGCCACGGCGGCCGCGGAGCGGGCCGGTGCGCGGGTGGTGTGGGTGCGGACCGGTCCGGTGATATCCCCGTCCGGCGGGTTGATGGGCCAGCTCAAACCGCTGTTCGCGCTCGGGCTTGGCGGTCGTCTTGGCAGCGGGCGGCAGTACATGCCGTGGATCTCGCTCGACGACGAAGTGGGCGCCATCCGCTTCGTCCTTGAAAACGATGCGATATCAGGTCCGGTCAACCTCACTGGTCCGGAACCGGTGACCAACGCCGAGTTCACCCGGGCGATGGGCGAGGCGATGCACCGACCTACCCTGCTGGTGGTGCCCGGCTTCGCCCTGCGTCTGGTCCGCGGTGCCGAACTCGTCGACGAGATGGTGCTGACCGGGCCGCGGGCGGTGCCCGGGGTACTGCGCAAACATGGCTACCCATTCCAGCACCCGACTCTGTCGGCGGCGCTGGCCGCGGCGATGGAGTAGCCGATGGATACCGACGCCGTCGTGGTCGGGGCCGGGCTGGCCGGACTGACCGCCGCCCGCCACCTCCAGCGCGCCGGACTGCAGGTCACCGTGTTGGAAGCCGGGCCGGTGGTGGGCGGCCGGGTGGCCACCGACACCGTCGACGGCTTCCTGCTCGACCGCGGCTTCCAAGTACTCAACACCAGCTACCCCGCGTTGCGCCGCGAGCTGGACCTGCGCGCGCTGGACCTGCGGGAATTCGTCTCCGGCGTCGCGGTGCGCGGGACCGACGGGGTGCTGCACCGCCTGGTCGACCCGCGCCGGGCACCGATCCAGGCCTGGCGCACGGTCTTCGACGGGCTGCTGCCCCCGGCCGCCAAGCTCGCGGTGCTGCGGCTGTCGGCCAGGGCGGCACTGGGCAACGTCGGCTCGCTGCTTGCCGGGGCCGAGCGCAGCGCCGCCGCCGAGTTGTCCGCCGCCGGGCTGGACGGCCCAGCCACCGAAGAGTTCCTGCGACCATTCTTAGCCGGGATCTTCGGTGACCGGGACCTGCAGACGTCAGCGCGGTTCTTCACCCTGGTGTGGCGAAGCCTGGCTCGGGGCGCGGCCACGCTGCCCTCGCGCGGGATGGCGGCCCTGCCCACGCAGATCGCGGCGCGGCTGAACCCCGGGACGGTGTGCTGCGGGCAGACGGTGCTCGGTGTCGTGCCCGGCCGGGTCCGCACCGCCGACCGTGAGATCACTGCGCGGGCAGTGGTGGTGGCCACCGATCCCCCGAATGCCCGGGCTCTGCTGCCTGGGCTCGACGTGCCGCTGATGCGAGGGCTGACTACCTACTACCACGTGTCCGAGCAACCGCCCAGCCGGCTGCGGCTGATCCACCTCGACGGGACCGGCAGCGCACTGATCAACACCAGCGTGCTCACCGCATTAGCGCCGTCCTACTCCCCCGATCACCGGCACCTGGTCTCCTCGACGGTATTGGGCACCCCGGGCGCCGGCGCACCCGACGAGGCCCACGTGCGACGGCTGGCCAGCGCGGTTTACCGGACCAACCCGGTGGGCTGGCAGCATCTGGGTACCGCAGTGGTGCCGCACGCCTTGTGCTCGTTCACCCCGCCGACCCCGGACCAGCTGCGCCGCGACACGGCGCTGGGGGACGGCCTGTTCGTCGCCGGCGACCATCGGGACACCCCGTCGATCCAGGGTGCGCTGGCCAGCGGCAGACGGGCCGCCCGGGCGGTGCTCGTCGAACTCGGCGTGGCACTGGTGGCGGCGTAATGTCGCGCCCGTGACCGCCGACACCGTTTCCTGCCGGGCTGACACGACTCCCGTGCACGTCCGCCACCTTGGCACCATCGACTACGAACGGGCCTGGGAACTGCAACGTGAGCTGGCCACCGCCCGCGCTGAGGGCACCGGGCGCGACGTGCTGCTGTTGCTGGAACACTCCTCGGTGTACACCGCGGGCCGGCGGACCACACCCGCCGAGCGACCCCACGACGGCACGCCGGTGATCGATGTCGATCGCGGCGGGACTATCACCTGGCACGGTCCGGGCCAGCTCGTCGGCTACCCGCTGATCGGGCTCGCCCAGCCGGTCGACGTCATCGACTACGTGCGGCGCCTGGAGCAGGCACTGATCGCTGTCTGCACCGGGCTGGGCCTGAGCACCGGACGGATCTCGGGGCGGTCGGGGGTCTGGCTGGCGGCTGACCCGGCCACCGGTCGCCCCGAGCGCAAGATCGCGGCGATCGGGGTCCGGATCAGCCGGGGGGTGACCATGCACGGGTTCGCCCTGAACTGCCAGCCTGACCTGGCCGCCTTCGATCGGATCGTGCCGTGCGGCATCACCGATGCCGGCGTGACATCGCTGGCGGCCGAGCTGAGCCAACCGGTATCCGTGGCGCAGGTGCAGCCCGCGGTGCGCCGCGCTGTCCTCGATGCTCTGGACGGCGTGCTGCCGGTGCGCTCTGACGAGCTCCCCCGCTCCCCAACGGTCGAGCCTTCGGGCCTGCAGCTGCACCTGGACCCGGCTATTGCAGGGTCTTAGGTGGCCCCAGATGAGCCCATGGAGCGCAGCCGACATCCCCGACCAGACCGGCCACACGGTGCTCGTCACCGGAGCCAACTCGGGTCTGGGCCTACAGACCGCCACCGCGTTCGCCGAGCGCGGCGCGACGGTGCTGCTGGCCTGCCGCGACGCGCAACGCGGACGGGCAGCGTTGGACCGGGTGCGGTCGGTTTCCGGCGGGGCGGATGCCACGCTGGTCCAGCTCGACCTGGCTGACCTCAGCTCGGTTCGCAAGGCCGCCGACGAGGTGCGCTCGATCACCGGGGACCGGCTGGACGTGCTGGTGAACAACGCCGGCGTGATGGCGACTCCGGCGCGGCGCACCGTCGACGGCTTCGAGTTACAGATCGGCACCAACCACCTCGGGCCCGCGGCGCTGACCTGGCTCCTCGGGCCCGCCCTTGGTCCTGGAGCGCGGGTGGTCACGGTGTCCAGCCTCGCGCATCACGGCGGCGGGCTCGATCTGGACGACCTGAGCTTCGGGAAGCGGTGGTACAACCCGGCCGCGGCCTACAGCGCGTCGAAACTGGCGAACCTGCTGTTCACCTTCGAACTGGACCGGCGGGCCCGGCACGCCGAGCGGGACCTGCTTGCGGTCGCTGCCCACCCCGGCCTCACCGACACCGAACTGGCGTCCAACGCCGCCCGGATGTACCGAGCTGGGCCGCTCGCCCACGTCGTGCGGTGGGGCTACAAGCTGGTCTCCCAAGGCGTCACCGGGGGCGCGTTGCCGCAGCTTTATGCCGCCACCGCGCCCGAGGTGCACAGCGGGGAGTTCTACGGTCCGACCAGCCTCGGCCAGACCCGTGGAGCCCCGGGCCGGGTGGCAGCGAGCTCTGCCGCCCGGGACGAGCGCATCGCGCGGCTGCTCTGGGAACGCACCGCCGAGCTCACCGGAGTGCTGCCCCATCCTGAGTAGGCTCGGCCCGCGTAGGCTCGCACCCGTGAGCGTCGCACCCCCAAGACCTGGTCCCACCGGACCTGATGCCGGCGGCCGCAAGCTGTTGCGTCTGGAGGTCCGCAACAGCCGGACCCCGATCGAGCGCAAGCCGCCCTGGATCCGGACCCGGGCCACGATGGGGCCGTCGTTTCGCGAACTCAAGGGGCTGGTGCGCCGGGAGGGCCTGCACACGGTCTGCGAGGCAGCCGGCTGTCCCAACATCTACGAGTGCTGGGAGGACCGGGAGGCGACCTTCCTCATCGGCGGCGACCAGTGCACCCGCCGCTGCGACTTCTGCCAGATCGACACCGGCCGTCCCGCCGAGCTGGACCGCGACGAGCCACGGCGGGTCGCCGAGTCGGTGCAGGCGATGGGGCTGCGCTACTCGACGGTCACCGGGGTGGCGCGTGATGACCTCCCCGACGGCGGTGCCTGGCTCTACGCCGAGACCGTCCGGCAGATCCACACGCTCAACCCCGGCACCGGAGTTGAGCTGCTCATCCCGGACTTCAATGCCCGCCCTGAGCTGCTCGACGAGGTGTTCGGCGCCGCACCCGAGGTGCTGGCACACAACCTGGAGACGGTGCCACGGATCTTCAAGCGGATCCGACCGGCGTTTCGCTACGAGCGCTCGCTGGACGTGCTGCGGGCAGCCCGCGACGCGGGGTTGGTCACCAAGTCCAACCTCATTCTGGGCCTGGGTGAGGAGCCCGAGGAGGTCACCGCCGCGATGGCCGATCTGCATGCCGCCAAGTGCGAGATCCTCACCATCACTCAGTACCTGCGCCCGTCGGCGCGGCACCATCCGGTGCGGCGGTGGGTCACGCCCGAAGAGTTCGTCGAGCACGCCCGCACCGGCGAGCTGATGGGTTTCGCCGGGGTGATGGCCGGGCCGCTGGTCCGATCGTCCTACCGGGCCGGCCGGCTCTACACCCAGGCCGTCGCGCACCGGGGCGATCGGGTACCCGAGCACCTCGCACACCTGGCCGCGGCTGGCCCGGCCGCGCAGGAGGCGTCCAGCCTGCTGAGCCGCCGTTAAACGACGCTGGTCGGCTGTTCATCCGCAACCCGTTGCGCCGTATCCTGGGGGCATGGCCGCCAAGCCCTCCTCGAAAACCCCCGCGAAGACCAAGGAAGCGGCGAAGGCCGCCAAGCGGGAGCGCCGCGCCGCGTCGAAGCAGCGCCGGGCGCAGATCTTCGAGGCATTCAAGGTCCAGCGCCGCGAGGACAAGGCCCTGTTGCCGTTGATGATCGGCGCGTTCCTCGTCATCACCGCGGTCGGCTTCGGTGTGGGCTTCCTGATTGACCAGCTGTGGTTCTCCCTGCCGATGGGCATCACGATAGGCGTGCTCGCAGCAATAATGATCTTCGGGCGGCGGGTGCAGCGTAATGTCTACGCCAAGGCCGAGGGCCAGCCCGGCGCCGCGGCCTGGATGCTGGATAACCTGCGCGGCCGGTGGAAGGTGACACCGGCCGTCGCGGGCACCACGCAACTGGATGCCGTGCACCGGGTCATCGGGCGGCCCGGGGTCGTGCTGGTCGCCGAGGGAGCCGCACATCGCCTCAAGCCGCTGCTGGCGCAGGAGAAGAAGCGGGTATCCCGGCTGATCGGGGAAACTCCGATCTACGACGTCACGGTGGGCAATGGCGAGGGCGAGGTCCCGCTGGCCAAACTGCCCCGGCACCTCGCCAAATTGCCACGCAACATCAATGCGGCGCAGATGGACGTGCTGGAGGGCAAGCTGGCCATCCTCGCCAGCCGGGCGGCCGCGATGCCCAAGGGCCCGATGCCACAGGGCGCCAAGCTGCGTAACCTGCAGCGCACCGTGCGACGGCGCTGAGTCGCGCGGAACTCAGCGGGTCCGCAGCACGATGGTGCCGACGGTCCGGTCGTGCAGGCCACGGCCGTCGGCGTCGTACACCACCGGCGGGACGACCAAACACAGCAGCACCGTGCGGATCACCCCGGCGCCGAAACCGGCCCGACGCCCGTCCAGGAGCGCCACCCGCAGCCCCGCCACAGCATGACCGGGGGTGCGGCCCGCGATACCGATCGAGAGCGCGGTCATCGCTGCGAACAGCGCCAACGCCGAGAACGCCGGATTGCTGGTGAGGAGCTGGGCGGCCACGGCGCAAGGCAGCCAGTCGATCATGATGGCCAGGATCCGGGGGCCGAGGTGGGCGGCGGCACCCGGCCCGTACTCGGGCAATCCCAGCCGTTGACCGGGATAGTCCTGCCCGCCAGCGTCCGCAGCAGGGTCTTCCGGGGACCCGGGAGGGCCGGATAGCCAGGTCTGTGTCCACCTGCTCACCCGAGTAGGGTATGCGGTTGCCGGGCTAGCCTCGCCCCCCACCTGCCTCGTAACCTTGGCGAAACATCCGGGTGACGGTCGGGCAACACGGCCCTCTTAGGTTCGCCGCAGTGAACCGACTGATTACGCCGGTCCACGGCCTGCGTCCAAAGGAGCTAACGACGGTGTTCTCCAACTCCGATGAGGTCCTGCGTTTCGTCGCAGACGAGGGCGTCGAGTTCATCGACGTCCGTTTCTGCGACCTGCCGGGCGTCATGCAGCACTTCACGGTCCCCGCCGCGTACTTCGACGCGGACGTCATCGAGGACGGCCTGGCCTTCGACGGCTCGTCGGTGCGCGGGTTCCAATCGATCCACGAGTCGGACATGCTGCTATTTCCCGACGCTGCGACGGCGCGCATCGACCCGTTCCGGGTGCAGAAGACTTTGAACATCAACTTCTTCGTGCACGACCCGTTCACCCGGGAACCCTACA
>JBOHFU010000133.1:0-8209 GCA_050699675.1 Pseudonocardiaceae bacterium | reverse complement strand
TGCTGAGGCCGCCCAGGCGCGCTCGCAAAGCGCGCTCGCTAGCGGGTGAAGTCATCTCCGGCCTTCCGAGTCAGAGAAAAGTGGCAATTCTCTTCACTCGGCAACACCAGCCCGGAACATAACCTTTGCCACCGCAAACGCTATACCGCCGGATGGCCGCAGGCCAAGTAATTCGTATCCGGAACAATGCGAAGCCTACCATATTGAGGGCCGCAGCCGGAACAATTTCCACCATACCAGAAAATGCGCGTGCCGTTGACCTGAGTCTATTTATACGAGGTCGCCCAGGCCGAGCCGCTTGTGCGCGGCCCGCGCCCGCTAGTCGGCGGCCGACGCGCCATATCGCCGCAACATCTGCGGCGAGCGCCACCCCATGATCCTCATTAAGTCGGTCTCGCTGGCACCCTCGGCAACTGGTAACCAGCGGTGTTCCAACCGGGCGAATGCCCCCGGTGGCTCGATGGCAAGTCGACCCGCACCGCAAGCGCGGCAACGCGCTGAGGAGCGGAAGCGACGCGGCAGCCGATCTTGTCGGTTGCATCTGACGCAACTATCCGGCGCTGGATGCCACTGGATCGGCTGCAACATCGTGGCATTCAATGCAACCGCGGAATCTATCGCCTGGTCAGGATGTGTGTGACGAGTCCTCCACCAGACGATCATGATCCAGTCTGAATGGCGACGTCGCAGGCAGGAGCAGTTCACGGATCTTGCTGAATGATGCGGCCGATGCAACTCCGCTCATTTGCCACCGGTGAGCGGCGGTGTGCCGAAACATGTGCGCATGCAAGCCAGGGATCGGCGGATCCATCGCTCTACCCCGCCGCTTCAGCATCTGTTTGATACCGCCAGCCAGCAGGGGCCCCGCCCCTTCTCGGCCAGCCACAGCTCAGGCCGGTCCGCCTGCTTCTCCCGCGCGCGAGCGCGCAGATAGCGGGTCAGCAGTGGCGGTCTTATCGCCAAAGGGCAGCGCCCGCGGGCGGCGGCCCTTGCCCATGCCATGGGCGACATCCATCTCAAAGTCCAGGTCATCGACAGCCAGCCCGGCGACCTCACCGAGGCGCCCACCGCTGTCGAGCAACAGCCGAATGATCGCGGTGTCCCGTAGCGGCACCAGCTCGCGGCCTTTGCACACGTCGAGCAGCGCCCGCAGCTGCTCGATCGACAGCACCGGCACCGCCTTCTCGGGCACGGAAGGTGGTGAGGTGCGCTCCATCGGCGAGCGCTCGATCTCCCCCTCGGTGACCATCCACTTCCACCACTGCTGGAGAGCGCGGTATGCGACGTTCGCCGTGGACGCCGACCGGGTCTCGATCATGTACCCCACGAAGTCCTCGATATCCCGCTTGCCGATGTCACGCGGGTCGATTGGCCGATCGTGCTCGACGAGCCACTGGCAGAACTGGCGCGCGACGGTGTCATAAATCCGCTGGGTGTTCGCCGCACGGTTGAGGTTGCGCAGGTACCGCTGTCAGTCGCGGCGCAGCAGCGTGAGGACGTCGCCGCTCACCGCGGGACGCCGCGCCAGGGACTCAGCATGGGCCAACGGTAGCAGGCGGTGGCCCAAAAATTAGCGGCTCACTGAGCGTTGTACTCGCGTGTCATCCTCAGCTAGGGTACGATCGTTGCAGGTCAGGCAGTACTGGTGGGCGCAGCAGGATTTGAACCTGCGACCCCTCGCTTGTAAGGCGAGTGCTCTCCCGCTGAGCTATGCGCCCAACACCCCCGGGAAGCCCGGGCGGCGTGGTGTCTCAGGCCGGCAGCGTTGCCAGGGCATGCTTCCAGATGGCCAGGTCACGGGCTTCGCCGGGCTGGTTCATCTCGGCGAAGCGGATCACGCCGTCGACGTCCACCAGGAAGGTACCCCGGTTGGCCATGCCGGCCTTGTCGTTGAACACCCCGTAGTCCTGCGCGACCTTGCCGTGTGGCCAGAAGTCGGACAGCAGTGGGAAGTCGTAGCCCTGCTGGTCAGACCATGCCTTGAGGGTGAACACCGAGTCCACCGATACCGCCAGCACCTGCACGTCGGCGAACTCCGCCAGATCGTCGCGGAGCTGGTCCAGCTCACCGGTGCAGATCCCGCTGAAGGCGAACGGGTAAAACACCATGAGCACGCTGCGCTCACCGTGGAACTCTGACAGCGTCCGTTCCTGGTTGTTCTGATCCTTCAGGGTGAAGTCCGGCGCCTGGTCCCCGACCTCGAGCGACATGTGCTCAGCTCTCCTCGACTCATCCTCGGCCCGCCCCGGACGGCGCGCACCCACACCGAGAGTATCCCGCCGAGGATCAGGGCTCAGCGTTTGGACTTGGCCGCCTTCGGCGAGGCGAGCCTGGTGGCTGCCCAATCGTCGCTCACGCTGATGTTGGAGGTCTGCGCCAGCCCGACGGTGGGGGCCGCCTCGGCGATGTCGGACGGCTCGACATGGCCGTCGCGGCCGGTCTTGGGCGTGAACACCCAGATCACGCCGTTATCAGCCAATGGCACCCGAGCGTCGACCAGGGTGTCCACCAGATCACCGTCCTCATCGCGCCACCACAGCAGCACCACATCGACGATCTCGTCGGAGTCCTCGTCGAGCAGGTCGGAGCCGATCACCTCCTCGATCGCCGCGCGCACGTCGTCGTCAACGTCGTTGTCCCAGCCGAGCTCCTGCACGACCATGTCCGGTTGGATCCCGAGCCTCTCGGCAACACCGAGCTTGCCGGCGTCTCCCGCCGCGGCGGCGACCACGGTTTTCACCCCTCCACAACGTCGGACCCGGCGGCGACCGCCGGGCGATTACTACTCATGGCGTCCCAGCGAACACTGCGGTCCGGTCGGAGCGCAACAGCCAGCAGCAGGACACGCCGGTCCTGGATTGTCGCACGAGTTACCTGCGGGTATTAGTGACACCGGGCGCGAGGCAGCGGAGCATGGACAACGATGGCCACAGGTGGCCGGTCCCGCGCGACCGGCTGGCCGGTCACTTGCGGTTCCCCAGGACTACTCAAGGCGAGGAGATCCCTTGGCCACGCAGCACGATCGCATCCCCGCTCACGTGCGGATCATCCGCGACGGGATGGCGACGCACCTACCGGACATCGATCCGGACGAGACCTCCGAGTGGCTGGAGGCCTTCGACTCCGCGGTGCTGTCCGGCGGGAAACAGCGGGCGCGGTACCTGATGCTGCGGCTGCTCGAACGGGCCCGCGAGACCGGCGTCGGCGTGCCGTCGCTGACCAGCACGGACTACGTCAACACCATCCCCACCGAGAACGAGCCGTGGTTTCCGGGTGACGAGGACACCGAGCGACGCTACCGCGCCTGGATCCGGTGGAACGCGGCGATGATGGTGCATCGGGCGCAGCGCCCCGGGGTCGGTGTCGGCGGCCACATCTCCACCTACGCCTCCTCGGCCGCGCTCTACGAGGTGGGCTTCAACCACTTCTTCCGGGGCAAGGACCATCCCGGCGGCGGGGACCAAATCTACATCCAGGGCCATGCGTCGCCCGGTATCTACGCCCGGGCGTTCCTCGAGGGGCGGCTGTCGGCCGCCCAACTCGACGGGTTCCGCCAGGAGTTCTCCCACGCCGGCCCGGGTGGCGGCCTGCCGTCCTACCCGCACCCCCGGCTGATGCCGGATTTCTGGGAGTTCCCCACCGTCTCGATGGGGCTGGGTGCGATCAACGCGATCTTTCAGGCCCGGCTGAACCGCTACCTGCAGGCCCGAGGTCTCAAGGACACCTCCGACCAGCACGTGTGGTGCTTCCTCGGCGACGGTGAGATGGACGAGCCGGAGTCCCGCGGGCAGATCCAGGTCGCGGCCACCGAGGGGCTGGACAACCTCACCTTCGTGGTGAACTGCAACCTGCAGCGGCTCGACGGCCCGGTCCGGGGCAACGGCAAGATCATCCAGGAGCTGGAGTCGTTCTTCCGCGGCGCCGGCTGGAACGTCATCAAGGTGATCTGGGGCCGCGAGTGGGACGCCCTGCTACACGCCGACCGGCAGGGCGCGCTGGTGAACCTGATGAACATCACACCCGACGGTGACTACCAGACCTACAAGGCCAACGACGGCGGCTACGTCCGGGAGCACTTTTTCGGTCGTGACCCGCGCACCAAAGAGCTGGTCAAGGAGCGGTCCGACGCCGACCTGTGGAACCTCAAGCGCGGCGGCCACGACTACCGCAAGGTCTACGCCGCTTACCAGGCGGCCACCCAGCACCACGGCCAGCCGACGGTGATCTTGGCCAAGACCATCAAGGGCTACGGCCTGGGCCCGCATTTCGAGGCCCGCAACGCCACCCACCAGATGAAGAAGCTGAGCCTGGAGGACCTCAAGCACGTCCGTGATGCCCAGCGCATCCCGCTCACCGACGCGCAGCTGGAGGCCGACCCCACCCGGCCGCCGTACTACCACCCGGGACCGGACGCACCGGAGATCCAGTACATGTGCGAGCGGCGCAAGGCGCTGGGCGGCTTTCTGCCCGAGCGGCGCACCAAGTCCAAGACCCTGGTGCTGCCCGGTGACAAGGCCTATGACGTGCTGCGCCGCGGGTCGGGTAAGCAGGAGGTCGCCACCACGATGGCGTTCGTCCGCCAACTCCGCGAGCTGATCAAGGATCCGGAGATCGGGCCCCGGTTCGTGCCGATCATCCCGGACGAGGCGCGCACGTTCGGCATGGACTCGATGTTCCCCACGCAGAAGATCTACAACCCGCACGGGCAGCTCTATACCTCGGTGGATGCCGAGCTGATGCTGGCCTACCGGGAGAGCGAGCAGGGCCAGATCCTGCACGAGGGCATCAACGAGGCGGGCTCCACCGCATCGTTCACCGCAGCGGGTACCTCCTACGCCACGCATAACGAGCCGCTGATCCCGGTCTACATCTTCTACTCGATGTTCGGTTTCCAACGCACCGGCGACGGCTTGTGGGCGGCTGGCGACCAGATGGCCCGCGGCTTCCTACTCGGCGCGACCGCCGGACGCACCACACTGGTCGGCGAAGGGCTGCAGCACAACGACGGGCACTCCCTGCTGCTCGCCGCGTCCAACCCCGCTGTGGTGGCCTACGACCCAGCGTGGGGCTTCGAGATCGCCCACATCGTCCGCGACGGGCTGCGCCGGATGTACGGCGACGACGCGGAGTCCGACCCGAACGTCTTCTACTACCTCACCATCTACAACGACCCCTACCGCCAACCGGCGGAACCCGCGGGCCTCGACGTCGAGGCCCTGCTGCGCGGCCTGTACCGCTACGCACCGGCACCAGCACCGGGCCCCGACAAGCCGGCGGTGCAACTCGCCGCCTCCGGGGTGGCACTGCCGTGGGCGCTGCGAGCCCAGGAGATGCTGGCCCAGGAGTGGGGCGTGCAGGCCGACGTGTGGTCGGCGACGTCGTGGACAGAGCTGCGTCGCGAGGCCGTCGAGGTCGACCGGCACAACCTGCTGCATCCCGAGGCCGAGCCCCGGGTGCCGCACGTGGCCCGGGCGTTGCAGGGCGCAGCCGGCCCGCTGGTCGCGGTGTCGGATTGGATGCGCGCGGTGCCCGACCTCATCCGTCCCTGGGTGCCCACCGACATGATCACCCTCGGCACCGACGGCTTCGGCTTCTCCGACACCCGCCCGGCCGCGCGACGGCACTTCCTCGTCGATGCCGAGTCGATCACTGTGGCGGCGCTGGCCGCGCTGGCCCGCCGCGGTGAGGTGGAGCAGTCCACCGTTGCCGAGGCAGCCCGGCGCTACCGCATCGACGACCCGCAAGCCGCCGGCCCGCAGACCTCCGACCCGGGGGTGGCCTAGGCAGGCATCGCCAGGCCTGCCGCCATCTCCCAGACCAGCACCTCGGCGCCGTCGGCTCCAGCAGTGACCCGCTGGCCGCCGGCTGCGGTCATCCGGGCCCCGTCGCCGGTGTCCAGTGGGCCGGTGCCCTCCAAATCCACCGCACCGCGGGCGACGAACAGGTGCACGAACGCCGCTGCCGGCAGGTCAACGCTCACGCCCGGTTGCAGCCGCGCGGCGTGCAGCGCCGCATGCTGCTGCCGGATGAAGATCGCCCGGCGGTCGCGATGGTGGTCCATCCCGGATGCCACCACCACGAGCTCACCCGATCCGGCGTCGACCGGGCCCAGCTCGCTGTTGATGTCCAGCTGCTCATAGCCCGGGGTGGTCGAGCGGGTGTCCGGAGGCATCCACATCTGCACGAAATGCACGTCCTGGTCGTGCGGCTCGCCATCCAACCGCCAGCAGTCGTTCTTCTCGGAGTGCCGGATCCCGGTGCCAGCGCTCATCCGCTGGGCCAGCCCGGGATAGATCACTCCCGTGTTGCCCTTGGAATCCTCGTGTACCAGGGACCCGTCCAGCACCCAGGTGACGATCTCCATATCGCGGTGCGGGTGAGTCTCGAACCCCATCCCGGGCTGCACGACATCATCGTTGCTCACCAGCAGCAAGCCGAAGTGGGTGTTGGCCGGATCGTAGTGGCGCCCGAAGGAGAAGCTGTGCCGGGAGTCCAGCCAGTCGAGCGCGGTGTGCATACGCTGATCCGCCCGGCGCACGTCGACCTTCGATACAAGCTTCGGTGCCGAACCGACCATCGTCTCTCCTCAGGCGGGCTGTGCCGTGTTGTTCCATGGTGGTTCCAAGCCCACGGTCCTTTTGGCCTCAAACACTACCCAGGTACCCGCCGCAGTGCCGTGCGATGCTGGCCCCATGACCGTCCAGGCTGGCACCCACCCCTTGCCGGCCAGCACACTGCGCCGGCTGGGACGGGCCTCCGGCGGGCTCGCCACGGCCAGCGTGGCCGAGATGGAACAGCGCTACCCCTGGTTTCGCCGGCTGCCGGCCGACCAGCGGGCCGGGGTCCTGCTGGTCACCCAAACCAGCGTGGCGAACTTCGTCGAGTGGCTCAAGGACCCGCAGCACTCGATCAAGCTCACCGTCGACGCGTTCCGCACCGCGCCGCGTGATCTGGCCCGCTGGGTCACCTTGCGCCAGACCGTCGAACTGGTCCGGGTCGCCACCCTGGTGTTCGAGCAACAGCTGCCCGAACTGGCCGCCGACGACGCCGAGCGCGCCGTGCTCACCGAGGCCTCGCTGCGCTATGGCCGCGAGGTCGCCTTCGCCGCGGCCAGCACCTACGCCGGTGCCGCCGAGGCCCGGGGCGCCTGGGACGCCCGGCTGGAAGCACTGGTGGTGGACGGCATCATGCGCGGGGACGGCGAGGAGTGGTTGCTGTCCCGTGCCGCGGCGCTGGGTTTGGAACCAGCGGCCCCGGCCACGGTGCTGGTGGGCAACCCGCCCCCGGCCGAGCCGCCGGAGCTGCTGTCCGACATCCGCAGTATCGCCATCCGTACCGGTCGGGGGATGCTCGTCGGCGTGCAGGGGTCCCGCCTGGTGCTGGTCGTCAGCGGCCGCCCCGACCTGCCTGAGGATCGCAACCTGATGATGGAGGCCTTCGGCGAAGGCCCAGTGGTCATCGGACCAACGGCGCCATCACTGGCCGAGGCACACCGCAGCGCCGCCGACGCCTTGTCCGGGTTGCGCGCCGTAGCGGCCTGGCCCGCGGCGCCCCGCCCGGTACCGGCCGCCGAGCTGCTTCCCGAGCGCGCCCTGGCGGGCGACCCGGAAGCCGAACGGCTGCTGGTTGACCAGGTGATGCGCCCGCTAGCGGCGGCCAGCGGCAGCCTGATCGAGACGCTCGACGCATTCTTCGACGCCGGTGGGGTCCTGGAGACCTCCGCCCGGCGGTTGTTCGTTCACCCCAACACGGTCCGCTACCGGTTGCGCCGGATCGCCGACATCACCGGACGGGTGCCGGGTAACCCGCGGGATGCGCTGGTGCTGAGGGTAGGCCTCGCGGTCGGACGGCTAGCCCGTTCCCGCGGTCTGTGGTAACGAACAACCGGAGACCAGCTAATTGGCCCTGGTCGCGCCAACCCGTTGTAGACACTCCACAAGAATGCCGGGCTGGACTTCGTGGACGTCAGCATCACGCCGCTGCCGTGCCTGGTGTTCAGTAGGCAGATGATCGCGCTGCTTGCCCCGGGGCAAGGTGCTCAGTTTCCGGGCATGCTGGCGCCGTGGCTGGCGTTGGAGGGCGCCCAGGCCCGAGTCGCGACGTGGTCGACGGCGACCGGACTTGATCTGGCACGGTTGGGCACCACGGCCGACGCCGAGGAGATCAAGGACACCGTGGTGACCCAGCCGCTGGTGGTGGCGCTGTCACT
>JBOHFU010000132.1:0-8216 GCA_050699675.1 Pseudonocardiaceae bacterium | reverse complement strand
CGAGGATCCTCCGGGCGTGCAACGCTGAGCTGATGCGGTGCGCCACCACCACGAGCGTGCCCGGACGCTGGGCGAAGGCTCGCTCGACCCGCGAGTCTGCCACCGGGTCCAGATGGCAGGTGGCTTCGTCCAGAATCACCAGCCGGGCTGGCGAGAGGTAGGCGCGGACGAGGGTGACGAGCTGCCGCTCACCTGCCGACAGCACCGCGGGGTCCAGGTCTGCGCGGCAACCGCCGAGGCGTTCGACGAGCTCCCGGGCCCCGACGGCGTCAATAGCCTCGTCGATCTCGGCGAGGGTCGAATCGTCTCGCAGGTAGGTCAGGTTCTCTTCGACCGTGCCGGTGAAGACGTAGGCCTCCTGCGGGATCAGGACGCGGCGACGGGCGAGGTCCTGGCTACCCCAGTCACGCAGCTCGACCCCGCCCAGCAGCACCTGACCGGATTGTGGATCGAGCAGGCCGGCGATGACTCCGGCCAGGGTCGACTTGCCCACTCCACTCGGGCCGACGACCGCCAGATGGTCGTCGTCGGGCAACAGCAGGTCGAGGTCGCGGATCACCGGGTCGGCGTGCTGACCGTAGGCGAAGGTGACGCCGCGTAGCTCCAGAACGGATCCATCGGGGCGGAGACGGCGCGGCCCTGCACGGTGCGCAGACTCGAGGTGCACTTGTGCGCCGTCGTCGTCGCCGGCAGGAAACTCCGCAGCCTCGACGACGCGGCGCAAGGTGACCACCAGCCACAGTCCGCTGCCGCCGACGGCCCGGATCAGGGTCTGCATGGCGGGCTGAAGTCCCATCGACACGTAAGTGATGGCGCCCAGCACCGTGCCGGTCGTCGCGCCGTGCGACACCAGCCACGGCGAGCCGACCAGAATGAGCAGCAGCGGAACCCAGGTGCTGATGCCCAGCGCCGTGGTCCGCAGCGTGGTGACCTTGGCCAGCCGGATCGCCGCGGCCTCCTGAGTGTCGATGGTGCGACCCGCCGTGGCGCGCACCTGGTCCTCGGCGCCGCACGCCACGACGTCGCGCAACCCGCTTGCCACTGTGGTGACTGCCTCAGCGATGCCCTCGTCCGCCACGATCGCGGCCCGCTGGTAGATGGCCATGGCGCGCAGCGCGGCGAGAAACAATCCGAGTCCGATCAGCAGCGGCGGCGCGACCAGCACGACGGCGAGCGGGACGAGGGTGAACAGACCGAGCAGCGCGCTCGCCGTGGTCACCAGGAACCCCTGCGTCACCATGATCACGCTGGCGAACGACTCCCGGACGATCTCCACCTGGTGCGTCAGCCGTGCCACTGCGGCGGTGTCGGCCGCTGCGCCCCTGACGGTGCAGCGGCGCAGCGCCCCGCTCACGACGAGGTCAACGAGCTCATCCCGGAACGGCTCGACGAGCTCCGCGAGCCGCAGGTAAGTCTGGCGAGTCCCGACCGCCCCGACGAGCACGCTCAGCGCCATCAGTCCCAACCAGCTGAAACCCGCCGCCGGCCGGCCGGCCAGGAAGCCGTCGTCGATCGCGGTCGCGACCAGGCGGCCGGACAGGAAGGCCGGCACCGCCTCGACGGCCGACCAGGCGAACAGGCGGGTCAGCACCCCGCGCCGCTCCCGGAGCACGCCGGCCAGCACGCGCCAGTGGGCGCGCTCCGGCCGCGGGGGTCTGCCGGGTGTCATGCCGGCCCCCCGGCCCGCGGACCGCCTGGTGGGAGCCCGTGGTCGAACACGTCGCGGTAGGCCGGCTCGCTCCACAGCTCGTGGTGTGGTGCGACGCGGCAAACCCTGCCTTCGGCGAGCCAGACGACGAGGTCGGCGTGGGCGGCTGTGGAGGCCCGGTGCGCTACGACGATGCGGGTGCGGCCGGCCAGCGAGCCGGCCAGCACCTGCCTGATGTGATGCTCGGTGACGGTGTCCAGGCTGGCGGCGACGTCATCGAGCACGAGCACCCGTCCGGCGTGCGCGAAGGCGCGCGCGAGACCGATCCGCTGGACCTCGCCGCCGGACATCGGCGCGTCGGCCAGCTTCGTCCGGTATCCCTGCGGCATCCGCCGGATGAAGCCATCGGCGCAGGCCGCACGAGCCGCGGTGGCCAGTTCAGGCTGGGGGGCAATGTGCTCGCCGAGGGCGATCACGTCGGCGAGGGTGTCCCCGATGAGCACCGGGCGCTCGAAGCCGTAGCCGACGGCGCGACGCAGATCGCGCCGATTCAGCTGGGGCAGCGACACACCGTCGAGTAGTACCTCGCCCTCGTCCGGGTCGAGCAATCGCCCGACGAGCGCGGCCAGCAGGGACTTGCCGCTCCCGCTGCGCCCGACCACTGCGACAAGGGCACCTCCCGGCACCACAAGATCGAGATCGCGCAGCACCGGCAGGCCCCGGTTCCGGACCGTGACAGCGCGGAACTCCACCCGGCCAGGGCCCTCGGGCAGGTGTTCGGCGCCATACTCCGCCGCGGGCTGACCCAGGACATCCGCAGCCCGTCCGGCGGCCGCCCGGGCCTGGGCGAACTGTGACACCGAGGTCACTGCCGAGCTGATCCCCGTGGCCAACCCGACATACAGGATGGCCGCCAGCACCTCCCCCGGGCTGATCCGCCCCCGCGCTAACTCAATGCCGGCGACCGCGAGCACCGCGACCTCCAGCAGCGGAACCAGCAGCGCCTGCTGGGCGGCGATCCGGGTCTGAACGCGCCACATGCCCATCCCGGCGCCGTGCAGCTCGGGTAGCGGCGCGAGGATGCGCCGGCGCTCACGGGTAGTGGTCCGCGCGGCGGCGATGGTGCGTGCCCCAGCCAGCGCGTCGACCAGCCGAGTGGCGATGCTGCCCTGGACCCGCAGGTAGCGGTCGGCCGGCTCCGAGGCGTCCCGGACATTGCTGCGTACCAGGACCAGCAGCACCGGGGCGCCGACGAGGAACGTCAGGCACAACCAGGGGTCGATGAGCGCGAGGGCGACGATGCCGCCCAGCGCGGGCACGAGGGCCGTGAGCGCCCACACCAGCACGGTGCCCACCCGGCCGGCGTCCGCGGCGTTGCCGACCACGCGGGTAGTCAAGTCCCCCACCCCGAACCGCCCCGAGCGCGTGCCCAGCGCGAGGACATGGTCGAGCATGGACCGTCGTAGCCACGCCGTCGCCCGCGCGGTGCTCATCCCGCTGGCAAGATCATCAAGAGCGTCGCTGACGATGAGCAGCCCTACCAACAGCCCGCAGCCCACCAGCCACGGCACAGGGTCATGACCACCGAGCGCGGCGTCGACGGCCCGGCCGAGCACCGCCGGGAACGCCGTCTCTGCCACAGCGAGGGTGAGCGATGCCACCAGCAGCAGGCAGGTCCAGCCCCCGCCGCGCCGGACGATCTGCAGGATCAGCTTGTCCGACGCCTGCCGGGACCCCGCTCCGGCCTGTGGCCGGAGCGGGGCGTCATGCTGGTGGTGAGGATGCGCCGGGCAGCGATCCTCACCGGTACTGCTCAGCACAGCAGGAGGCTGAGCCTGCTCCCTCCGCCGCCGCAACCCTTGCTGGCGCGGCTGCCCTTGGGCGGCCCGCCGCTCGGGGCTTCGGGCGTCTCCAAACCCTGCAGATCGAGCAGTGCCATGTGAATTCACCTCCTTCTCCGGCTAGGTGGTGGCGGACCCGGTTCGGGCCGGGGCCGACAATGGGGGAGCGAGAAACGGCAGGTGTACCGGCGCTGGGTGCAGGGCCGCGCCGACAGCAAGCAGCACTCCGGCGGTGCCGGTGGCCAGGTCCATCGACAGCCGGAGCAGCTCCTCGCCGGGGAACGCGGTGCAGCCCTGGTAGTCGATGGCGTGCCAGGCCAACCGCCGGATGTGGTCGGCGACGGTGTGCTCGCGTGCCGCGCAGCCGTTGCTGAGGTGCAGGATCATGCCGGCCCGGCCGTGGAAGAGGCCGGGCTCGACGTAGAACGGGGATCGCGCCGCGCGGCGGATACGGCCGACCGCCCCGGCGAACTGGTCGTCGTTTCGGTGGGCGAGGTACTGGTCGAGGACGAGCCCGATGCCGACGCTGCCATCAGCCAGGTAGGGCATGGTCCGCCAGCCCTCGTTGACCTCTAGGCTCCCGTCGTCGCGGACCAGGCAGCGGCGGAGGTCCTGGCGCAGGGCGGTCCGCGCCACGTCGAGCAGGACCGGCTGGCCGACCTGCTCGTACAGGCGCAGGAACAGCAGGGCCGGACCGGCGGAGCCGTGCATGAGCCCGGCGTGGGGGTGGGAACCGCCGCTCACCTCACCGACCGCGTCCTCGTCGCCCAGCCGGTCCGCAACCGCCTGCGCTATGTCGAATGCCGCACTGCGCAACGATGGGTCCCCGGTGATCGCGGCGAAATGCGCCAGGTTGAGGCCGATACCGGCCAGCCCGCCGTGCAGGTCCAGCCCGAGCCGGTCCCACCGGCCCTGCAGCTCAGTAGCGCAGATGCCCAGAACCTTCAGCGCTTCGGCCCGGTGGCCGAGGTGGTCGAGTACGTGGGCCACGCCGTGCAGACCGTCGTAGAAGCCCAGCCGGGTCGTCCCCGAAACCGGGTGGCTAGCGCGCCGCTGCAACCATTCCTCGTGTTCCGGGTAGCGTCCGGCGCCGGTCACGTCCAGTGCGTAGAGCACCCCGGCCGCCCCATGGGCGATGTTCAGACCGCCGGTCTGGAACTGCTCGATGTCACCGGGAAACAGCCGGTCGTCGCGGCCCGGAGTGGAGCTGGCAAGGATGGCCCCGGCCAGCGATGCGCGGATCCGTTCCCAGCCGTCCCGATCCGGGTCCAGCGGAAGTGGCGGACGCGGCGGGTGAGCCGGCCCGGCGCTCGGTTGGCCAGCGATGACCTGCACCGCCTCATCGAGGAAAGCCGCCGGAACCGGGAACGACTCGGAGATCACGGCGGCGAAGTCCACCGCCTTGGCCCGATCGATCGCGATCAAGGTCGTGATCGGGAGGAAGAAGAACAGGCGCAGGCAGGCCAGCGCGTAGCGATCGATGTCGAAGCCGGAGCGGTCTCGCGGCGCGGCGAAGCCAGGGTCGGCGAGGGTCTGCCGCCGGCCCTCCTCGACGTCGGCCGCCACCTCGAAGTCGACCAATACCACCCGGCCGTCGGGCCGCAGCAGGACGTTGAACGGGTGCAGATCCCCGATGACCACTCCACGGTCGTGAATAGCGTCGACCGCTCGTTCGAGTTTGGCTTGCATGTCGAGAGCCCACGAGGTGTACTCCGCCATCGCCTGCTCGTCAGCGCCGAGCTTGACCAGCGGGTACCGGTCGACGATGGCCGACCGCAGCGGACTGGCGTCAACGAACTCCAGGGCCAGGAAGTGGTGCTCCCCGAGGGTGAACGAGCCGTGCACCGCCGGCACGACGTCCAGCCCGGCGAGCCACTCGAGGATCTGCTGCTCGCGGCGCAACCTGGCTACCGCGTCCGTGCCGTCCACGTCCAGCCCGGCGTGCGGCCGGGCCTCCTTGAGCACAACTTGCGCACCGGTATCACAGTGCTGGCCCACGTAGAGGCCGCCCCCGTTGGAGAAGTGCAGCGCTCGCTCGATCCGGTAGGGCAGGCCGTCCACCCGGACGCTGTTCCGGGCTGCCAGGTGCGGCTCGAGGAACGCCGGTAGGCTCACCCATTCGGGCAACCGGAAGGTCGGGCCCCGCCGGTCGGGAACCAGCCGCCCTTCCGGGTCCTCGACCGCCAACTCCCACGAACCGGTCTCCGACAGGCAGTACCGCTCGGCGAAACCCCCGTAACGCACGTACAGCGGTCCCTTGCCCCACCGCAGGTCACTGAGCACATACGGCCCCCGGCTGCCGTCCAGCACCTCGCCGAGCCCGGTGAGCACGGCTTCTAGCTGCGCCTCGTCCGCCGGATAAATGGTGACGAACTTGCCGCTGGACCCACGGTCTGCATACTTGGCGTTCGCCAGCAACAGCGCATCAGGGCTGCGCAGGAACTTGAACGCAAGCCGCCGGTTCGCGCAGTAATCTGCGACCGCAGCCAGGACCCACTCTGCATTGTCGAGGCACGCCGAGACGTGCACCTTCCACCCCTGAGGGGGAAGCTCCGCGTCGACCGGACGGCGGACACACCAGTCCTCGAGTTCGCTCGCCGCCCAGCCCGCTGGCACCGGAGAGTGACCGAGTTCGAAGTCCAGGGGCTGCTCGCCTACCTGGGATGTCGAGTCGTAGAAGTACGGATCAACCAGGCAGTACACCTCGTACCGCTTGTCCACGACATCTCCGGAGGGCTGATATAACCTACTGAAAGCAGTTTCGTTTACTGATTAACTCTTTCGTGGTAACCCTTAGGTGAACTATAGGCGACTTGTCCTCAATAGCGAAAGACTCCGTTTGGCCTAGCTCGAAACGTACAATTCACCCAAAAAAGACGCTCCAGAAAAGGGGGCTCAGCCCAGCGCGACGGTGGCGGTGGCCTTGCCGAGCACGGTTTGGCCGGCGGCGCGGGCTGTGATCGCGATGAGGACGGTGCCGTCGTCGCGCCGCTGCGCCACCGTGCCGGAGATTTCCACGAGCGCGCCCTCGCCGTCATCGGGCACCACGACCGGCCGGGTGAAGCGCACCCCGCACGCCACGACGGCGCCCGGGTCACCGGCCCAGGCCGTCACCAGGCGGCCGGCCAAGGCCATGGTGAGCATGCCGTGTGCGATGACGTCGGGTAGCCCCACCTCCCGAGCGACCCGTTCATTCCAGTGGATCGGGTTGAAGTCCCCGGAGGCTCCGGCGTAACGGACCAGGCCAGCGCGGGTTACGCGGACCTGCAGCCCGGGCAGTTCGTCTCCTTCGGCGACCTCGGAACAGCGGCGTAAGGTCACCGGTCCTGGTCTCCTTCCGGGTCTGGGAGATTCGAGCCCCGGACGACCAGCATGGACCGGGCCGTGGTCACCGGAGCGCCCGCGCCGTCGGTGATCTCACAGCGCACCGTGAGCAGGTCGTTGCCTCCCATGATGCGGACGCCGTCGATATGCAACGTCGTAGCCAGCTCATCACCGGCTCGGATCGGCCGGTGGTGGGTGAAGGACTGGTCGCCGTGCACCATCCGGCTGTAGTCCAGACCAAGATCAGGGTCGCAGAACAGTGCATCCTGCGCTCGCAGGGACAGGATGATCGCGAACGTGGGCGGGGCGATCACATCGGAGTAGCCGCAGGCTCGGGCGGCGTCGGGATCCCGGTAGAGCGCATCGTCGTCCCCGATGGCCTCGGCGAACTCCCGGATCTCCTCGCGTCCAACCTGGTAGAAGCCCGCCGCGGGGTAAGACCGTCCGACGAAGGAGGGGTCTAGTGCCACCAGCGCAGGCTATCTGGGCACCCGACGGGACTCAGCGGGTCTCGCGGTGGGCCCGGTGCTTGTTGCAGTTCGGGCAGTACTTGCGGATGGTGAGCCGGTCGGGATCGTTACGCCGGTTCTTCTTGGTGATGTAGTTGCGGTGCTTGCACTCCTCGCACGCCAACGTGATCTTGGGCCGGACATCGGTGGCGGCCACGGGTGCCTCTCTCTCGCTAAAGCTGTTATCGACTGCAGCTGCGGCCGGCGCGTGGTGCGCCGACCGGTGGTAGCGGTGGCCGGACTCGAACCGGCGACACAGCGATTATGAGCCGCTTGCTCTTCCGACTGAGCTACACCGCCTGGCGGAACGAACTTCCCGCCCGAACCGACCGCTGGCCCCGGATCGGGTGACCAGGGCTGTTCGCCCAGGACCGTTTTCCCGAGCCCCAATACGGAATCGAACCGTAGACCTTCTCCTTACCATGGAGACGCTCTGCCGTCTGAGCTATTGGGGCGGTGCTCGAGTGAGCGAGCGACGACGACTCTACACAACCTCGGGGCGGTCCGTGGAACCCGGCGCGAGTGTCACCGGACCAGGGTGAGCACCGTCTCGTCGTGCACTCCGGGGGCGCCGACGGTGCGGGCCGCCAACCAGGCGTCGAACCGGTCCGCCGCGAGCGGACGGGAGATCAGAAAGCCCTGCGCGACGTCGCAGCCCATCTCCATCAGCTGGTGCCGGGTGGCGTCCTGCTCGACGCCCTCCGCGACGACGATCAACCCGAGCGAGTGGCCGAGTTCCACGATGGCGCGGACCACCGCGAGGTCGCAGAGGTCACTCGCCAGCCCGAACACGAAGCTCTTGTCGATCTTGACCTCGTCCACCGGGAGGCGCCGCAGGTAGGCCAGCGACGAGTACCCGGTACCGAAGTCATCCACCGCGATCCGGACGCCCAG
>JBOHFU010000131.1:0-8217 GCA_050699675.1 Pseudonocardiaceae bacterium | reverse complement strand
CTAGGCTCCGAGGTCGCATGTCAACCCAATGATCATCGATGTAGCCCAGACATTTCTGTCGAGTATTCCGCCCGAAAGTGATGTCCCACCCCGGTGGGACTTCAATAAAAGCTGGCCACAGCGAGAATTGTCCTTCACTGTTGACCAGAACCAGGTAGACCCCGTCAGGATCTTCAAAAGGATTCGGCATCATATAGTCTTTCTGTATCGACGCAAGACGCTTACCGCATGCCGAGCTCACCAAATTTGGGTCAGCCCTCCCCTACATCGCCCTCAGCCCACCATCTACTGGCTCTCTTTTGTTTGGATAATTCAACTGTTTGGATAATTCAACTTCGACCCAGAGTAGATTGATCGAAGACACGGACAATTACTAAAGACCAACAGCGCCGGGCCCCATCGATGACCGGAAATGCCGCGGCAGCACCGCCACCGAATCCAGCCGTATCGCAGTGTCGAGGCACCTGAGCGACATCCGCGACTGTCGCTGAACCCCCCCTCGGCGCACACCAGGGTGTCAGACGGTCGGTGCGGCACACCCATCCAGCTAAAGCATGCTCCCTCGCATCCCTGACCATCAACTAATCCTGACAGACCAGCGGCCGACATGGCAAGAAGCGCTCAAGCCGCCAGCCACGGCCGCTTCATGCTGATAGGGCTAACCGCCGTCGTCGGTGCGATACTCGCAGGTCTGGCGATACCGCGTCGCGGGGGAAGGTTGGGAAAGTGCGGTTCACCACATCCGGCGACTCGGAAACCTGCTGACGCTCAGCTCACCGGCGCTCCTCATGCGCACGCAGCTTGGATCGGGTCAACTTGCCGTTGAAATTGACCGGAAGCTCGTTCAGCACCTCGATCCGGGTGGGCCGTTTGAACAGGGCAAGGTGGGCCCGGAACGACGCCACGATCGCCCGCCGGAGGTCGTCGCCGTCCACCCCCGCACTGGGCACGGCGTAGGCCACGGCCTGTCCCAGCCCCTCGCGATCGACCTCGGCGACAACGGCGCAGTCTTCCAGGCCGTCGATCTTGCGCATCACGCTCTCGATCTCTGCCGGGGAGATCTTGAATCCGCCGAGGTTGAGCATGTCGTCCACGCGAGAAAGGTGCCGTATGTCGCCCTTGGCGGTGCGACGTACGATGTCGCTGGTGTACACACCGCCGTCGGCGAATGTCCGGCGGGTAGCTTCGGGGCGGTCGAGATAGCCGAGCGCGATCGAAGCGCTTGCGACGTGTAGCCTGCCCTCACAGCCATCCGGCAGCACTCGGCCTGCGGCATCTCGCACGGTCACGGTGACCCCCGGCACCGGGTATCCGGTGGACTCTGGCTCGGTCTGCGACGGCCGGGTAGCAAGGACGATGTGCCCAACCTCGGTCGTCCCCAGCGCGTTGATCAGTGGCACTCCGAACGTCTCGGTAAACCGTTCGAGCAGTTCGGCAGGCAAGTGCTCCGCCGCCGAGACGGCCAACCGTACCGAGTCAACCGCCACCGCGCCGCCCTCGACTGCCAGATCCAGCAGCCTGGCATACACCCGAGGAACCGAGCACAGCACGGTCGGCCGATACCGGCGCAACTGCGCAGCGACCACGTACTGATCGACGGCACCACTAATCAGCACGGCGCGGGCGCCGGCCGCGAGCGGGAACAGCAGCGAGTTGCCAAGCCCGTAACTGAAGGACAGCTTGGCCGTGGACAGCACAACATCGTCCGGGGACAGATCGAGAATGCTGCCGAAGCCGGCCAGCACGGCTTCGATCCCGGCGGGCCCACTCCGCACGCCTTTCGGCACGCCGGTGCTTCCAGAGGTGTACTGCAAAAGGACCTCTTCGTCCGCGGGCAGCTTTGCCGGCTCACCGACGTCGTCCGTGCCGCCGATGTCCTCCATCTTCCCCGAGCGGAGTGCAACGCGGACCCGCTCACCATCAATGTAGGTGACCGCCGCGAGTTCCTTCCGCAGGACGGCCCTTTTCTTGGCCGGCACATCAAGATGCACGAGACCCGCTGCGCAGTCTTTGGCGATGAAGGTGATCTCGGATTCGTGCAGCATGGGGTTCACCGGAACCGGAACGCAGCCATGCCACCACATTCCAAGCACGGCCACCACGGCAGCGACCGAATCATCGGAAATCACCAGTCCCCTGGTTCCTTGGCGCGCACCGCTGTCGCGCAACGCGGCAGCATAGCGACGGGCACCCTCGTACAACTGGGCATAGTTCACTTCGCCGACGTCGGAATCGACGTAACAGACCCGATCACCCCGGCCCTGGGCAACGTGCCTGCCAACCAAGCGCTGAATTAGGTCCATCGCTGATCTCCGTTCCATCCCGACAGCTCAATGACGACCGCATTACCCGCCGCGACGCTGGCGTCTCATTCGCCAGTGACCACACCCTTGTTGTGCAACAGGGTCACCACGTCAGTGATGGTGCGCATCGCCGCCCAGTCCTCGGGGTCGATCCGCACGTGAAACTCCCGTACGACCCGTGCGGAGATCTCGGTCTTGTGCAGAGAGTCGACCTCCAAGTCTTCGTAGAACAGCGCGTCCTCGGCGACCTGGCCCACGTCCACCTCAAGCACCGTCGCCACGAGCTCTCGCAGCCTATCGACGGTAACCTGATTTCCCACTGCGGCCATCGAGTAACGCCTCCCTCATGTTCTCCTGAGACGCCACGCTCTACCGTGGCGGACCCTTCGCAACCCTGCAACCCACCCGATGGTACGGAGCCATCCTCCTCGGTCGCGAATACTGACCATAGCGCGCATCATTCCGGTGGTAGCCAGGCGACCTGGATGAGCTGCTGACCGGTCTTGCGGCCGACCAGGGTGCCGCGGCCGGGCGGCATCGGGGATGGCTTGACGGTGCCGAGCAGCGGGCCCTCGTCGGGACTGCCGCTCATCACGATGCCGGGTGTGGACAGCTCCCGTAGCCGGGAGATCACCGGCTCGAACAAGGCCCGCGCGGCACCACCCGAACGCCGGGTGACGATGAGGTGCAGCCCCACGTCCTTGGCTTGCGCCAGGAACTCCAGCAGCGGCGCGAGCGGGTTCGGGCCGCCCTGGGTGACCACCAGGTCGTAGTCGTCGACCAGGACGTACAGCTCGGGGCCAGACCACCAGGAGCGGTCCCGGAGTTGCTGCTGGGTGACGGCAGCACCGGGCAGGCGCCTGCGCATCGAGCGCTCCACGTCGCCGATGATCGGAGCCAGCACGTCGGCCGACATCCCGTACCCGATGACGTGTTCGGACTCCAGGAAGCCGAGCATGGTACGGCGATAGTCGACCAGCACGATGCGGGCTTGGTCCGGAGTGGCGCGGTCCACGATGCCCCGAGCGATCGTCCGCAGCAGGTTGGTCTTGCCCGACTCCCCGTCGGCGAAGCACAGGAAGTGCGGCTCGGCGGCGAAGTCGAGGTACACCGGGGCGAGCTCAGCCTCGTTGATCCCGATCGGGATCAGATGCGGGTGTTGGACTACGGACGCGGGCAGCTGCTCGTAGCCGATCCGCTCGGGCAGCAGCCGGACCCGCGGCCCGCGGTAGCCGTGCCATGCGTCGCGGATTCGTGCCACCGCGTCGGCGACGCCAGCACCGACGTCCTGCGCGCTGGTCACCGCGTCGATCCGGGGCAGCGCGGCGAGAAAGTGCAGTTTCTCCCGGGACAGCCCCCGTCCAGGCCGATCCTGCGGCACGTTGACCGCCACCCGCCGGTCGATATCGGATTCGCCCGGGTCACCGAGGCGCAGTTCGAAACGGGTACCGAGCAGGTCCTTGAGCGCGGGCCGGATCTCCGCCCACCGGCTGGCGCCGATCATGACGTGCACCCCGTAGGACAGGCCCTGGGTGGCCAGGTTGACGACGCGCATCTCCAGATCGGTGATCTCGAATTCCTGCCGGAAGCTGTGCCACCCGTCGACCACCAGGAACACGTCGCCGAACGGGTCCTCACTCAGCTGCTCTGTCTGACTTGGGGATTGGCCGCGCTGCTTGCGGGCCCGGAAGTCGGCCATCGAGTCGATGCCCAGCGAGCGGAACCGCTTCTCCCGGGCGGCCAGCAACCCGGTCACCTCGGCGATGATGCGCCGGACCGTGTCGGGCTCCCCCCGCCCGGCCACCCCGCCGCTGTGCGGCAGGCCATCCAGCGACGCCAGCGTGCCGCCACCGAAGTCGATGCAGAAGAACTGCACCTCCTCGGCGGTGTGGGTCAGCGCCAACGACATCAGCATCGAGCGCAGCAGGGTGGATTTTCCGGACTGCGGGCCGCCGGTGACCACGGCGTGGCCCGCGGCGCCGGAGAAATCTGCCCAGAGCAGGTCGCGGCGCTGCTCGTAGGGCTTGTCCACGATCCCGACCGGGACGGCCAGCCGGCCATTGCCGAAGAACCCGGCCGGGGACAACCCGCGGTCCTCGGTGGCCGACAGCGGCGGCAGTAGTTGGTCCAGCGAGGGCGGCTGGTCCAACGGCGGCAGCCACACCTCGTGGGCCGGCGGCCCCTGCCCGCGAAGCCGGGCCACCACGATGTCCAGCACGGACGGCTCGGTCACCGGCTCCGGCGGCGCGTCGACCACCTCCTGGGGGCCGGGCAGCTCGGGTTCGGCGGGTAGGTCCACGTAGTCCGGTACGAACAGCCGCGGCATGCGGTCCGAGGTGACCGCGACCGTGCTGGCCGCGACCGTGCTGGCCAAGACCGAACCGGCTCCTACCGCGACGCCGCCGACGACGCGGTAGGGGCCGGAGACGTAGGCGGCCTTGAAGCGCTCCATCGAGGCGGTGTCGAACTTCAAGTAGCCCGACCCGGGCACCGGCGGCAGCTCGTAGGCGTCGGGCACGCCGAGCACCGCCCGCGACTCCCCGGCGGAGAACGTCTTCAACCCGATCCGGTAGGACAGGTGGGACTCCAGGCCGCGCAGCTTGCCCTCCTCAAGGCGTTGCGAGGCCAGCAGCAGGTGCATCTGCAACGACCGGCCCAGCCGGCCGATCGCCACGAACAGGTCGATGAACTCCGGCTTCTGAGCGAGCAGCTCGGAGAACTCGTCGATCACGATGAACAGCGCTGGCAGCGGATCGAGGTCAGCGCCGTTGTCCCGGGCCCGCTCGTAATCCCTGACGTTGGCGAAGTTCCCCGCAGCCCGCAGCAGCTCTTGGCGGCGGTTCATCTCGCCGGCTAGCGCGTCCTGCATCCGGGTGACCTGGGTCAGATCGTCGGCCAGGTTGGTGATCACGGCGGCAACGTGCGGCGCATGCTCCATGCCCAGGAACGTCGCGCCGCCCTTGAAGTCGACCAGCACGAAGTTCAGCATCGACGACGAGTGCGTGGCGACCAGGCCCAGCACGAGGGTGCGCAGGAACTCCGATTTCCCCGACCCGGTGGCCCCCACGCACAGCCCGTGCGGGCCCATCCCCTCCTGGGCGGCCTCCTTGATGTCCAGCTCTACCGGCTGGCCGAACTCGCCTACCCCGATCGGCACCCGCAGCCGGTCCCGCATCGGTCGCGGCCGCCAGGCCTGGGTGACGTCGAAGGCACGAGGATCCGCAGGCAGACCGAGCAGCTCCAGCAGTCCCGGGTTGGCCAGCAGTGGCTCGTCGGCACCCTCGGACTCCGGCTCGCCGATCCGGTACGGGGACAGTGCGCGCGCCACCGCCTCGGCCTCCGCGACGCCGAGCGAGTCGGGGGCCCCGAAGAACTCGATCCCGGCCGCCGCACGGGCGCCGATCGCCGCACCCTCGATCGCCAGCTGCAGCCCGCGGCGGGTGGCCAGGGTGCCCAGCGATTCCGAGAGGTCGAGCAAGGTGACCCCGGCCAAACCCTCCTCCAGGATGATCTGTTCGGATCCGGTGACCTCCCCGCCGTCGATGACGATCACGATCTGCGGACCGTCACCCTGGGTCTGGACATTGCGGGAGAACCGTGGGCGGTCGGCCAGCTGCTCGCCGAGCAGTTCCTCGATCTGGGTCAGTGATCCGGCCATCATCCGCCTCGGCCCGGCGCCGTCGACCAGGCTCGGGTGCTGGACGTGCGGCAGCCATTTCACCCACTCCCAGTCCGCTTTCGCCCGCCCGGCGGCGGCGACGGCAACGAGCAGGTCATCGGGAGGATGGAAGGTGGCCAGCTGGGCCACCATCGAGCGGGCCAGCCCGCGCGTCGCGGCGTGCTCGCCGGAGATGCCGATCGCGGCGAACCGGCGAACCGACAGCGAGATCGGCAGGTCCGGCACGATGGAATGGGCCCGGACGAACTGGCGCAACGCCAGCGTGGTGATCGGCTCCAGCTCGTCCACCGGGCCGGTCTGTGGCGCCACCAGCCGGGTGGCCAGCCGCTGCGAACCCCGGCAGATCCGCACGTGGCAGAAGTCGGGGTCGCCACCGCGGCGCTCCCACATCCGCCGGCTGCTGGCGATCGACCACAGCGCAGCGGGATCGGGATGGCTCCACTCCAACGCCGCGCGCTGCTCCTGCGCGGCCTGTCTGGCCCGCTCCCGCATCTGGCCCAGGTAGCGCAGGTAGTCCTTGCGGTCCTCATTCATCTCGGCCTTGGCCTGGCCGCGCCCGCGGCCGCCGCCGGCGAACATGCCGATGGTCGACACCAGCATCATGATCGGGAAGAGCAGGAACACGGGGTTGCTCTTGGCGTCGCCGGTGGTGAAGACGAACGCCAGCATGCCCAGCACCGCCGCGATCATCACGACCGGCAGGATCTTCTGCACGATGTTGCCCGGGAGGACCCTGGGCACCTCGGGTGGCGGCTCGAGGTGAACCTCACCACCGGGCATCGTCGGCGCGGCCAGCCGAGGTGACCGCCGGAACTGCACGGTGCTCACGCCAGCTCACCTCCCGCGGACCTGGTGCACCCGTACGCAATCACTCAGTGGGGGCTGTGCGTGCAGAGCCCGACCACCCTAGCGGGTGCCCCTACTGATCCTCCTGTCGCCGAGTTCGACAGGGGAGCTGTCCGGGGCGATCGGGACAGCTCCCCTGTCGAACTCGGCGCACTGAGAGCGATCGACGATCCTGCCGAGCGCCGCTGGACGAGATCTGCGGGGCGGTTTATGACGCGCTCGTCGGCCCTGCTGCCCCGCTACAAGCGGGCCCACGACACCTACCGCGCGCTCGATGTCACCGTCGAACTGCTGCTCTCGTGATGGAGGGACGGGTGACCGGAACACCATGCCGGCCCTGGCGACCCGCAACCAGGCGTTGTCAACCTGAGCTGGATTACTGCTGCTCAGCAGTCGGCGCGGACCCCCTGACCGGGTCCGCTGAACTCGAGCCGCAGCGCGTCGCTGCGCGGGATCACCAGGGCAACCCCGCTATTCCGGGTCCACCCTGCGGGAAGGAACAAGTAGTGGTTCCCGGATTGCAGCACGAACTTCAACCCTTCGTAGCGGAAACGGTAGGCCACCTCAGGCATCTCCTCGGGGGTCGAACAGACCATCTCTCGAACACCGGGCACCTGCAGGTTTAGGCTCTTCTCGCTGTAGAGGACCACGTTCGGTGAGAACCCGAGATCGCGCTCGATCTGCTGTCCCCGGCTGATTCCGACGCCGATCGCGTAGCTGTTGACCGCCCAGAACAGTCCGACACTCACCAGGATGAAGACGGCACCCCACTCCGCCACGGCGATCCCGCCCGCTGGGCTCGAGGGGAGGTCTCCAGATCGCCGCTCGGCTATGAGCAGGCGCAACAACCGAACGGCGTACGCCAGCAGCAGCACGCCGATCGAGAGGCTGAGACCGCCGGCTTCCGGGAAACTCGCGAACACCTTGTTGCCGAACGTGTCGGTCAAGGCCAGAGCCATAAGCACCATACCGGAAACCCCGGTGAGCGGGGCCAGTACTCGCAGCACTATGAGTCGCGTATCGACAGGCAGGGCTCCGAGCAGCAGCCGGTGGATCCAGAGTGACAGGAGTGCCACGACAGCGGCGATGGTCACTGGGAGAAACAGGCCGTCCGCGCTGCGGACAAGATAGTCCTGGACAGTGAAGTCAAAAACCGTGAAGTGCACCCGGAGATAGCGGGTCAACCCTTGAGCGTGCAGCCGTCCGAAGTAGAATAGTAACGTCGTCAAGAGGGTCGTCGGGGCGACCACCGAACCTACGATCTTCAGACCCGATTCCGCGAGTAACGGCATGAAGTGATCTTCGGTTCTGGTTTGTGATCTTCTGGTGGCTGTTTTTGGGGTGTGGGCAGGTCGAGGGCCCGAGTGTCGCCTCGGGTGTCGGGTTCCG
>JBOHFU010000130.1:4461-8304 GCA_050699675.1 Pseudonocardiaceae bacterium | reverse complement strand
GCTCGCCGCTGGTGTCGATCTCGAGCAGGTACCCAGCCTCGGCGAGCTGGCCCTCATCGAGATCGACCAGCCGTTCGGTGCGGCTGGGCACCACCCGGTAGATCGGCCACGGGAGGTCGCCGTAGGTCTGGTGCAACTCATCGATCAGGTAGGCCATCTGCTGCTGCCAAGGCAGCGGCATCTCCTCGGCCAGCGACCGTGGTAGCACGACATAGCCCTCATCGACTCCCAGCTTCGCTACGGCGAGATGGTCCCGTAGCGGAGTAGCCGAAGCCGGCCGACCGGCCGGTCGCGGGATCGGGTCCGACGCGTACACCGTCACCTCCGGATGTCAGGCCTTCGCGGCGACCGGCACCCCGGGCCGGACCGCGAGCGGCATCAGTTCGTGCTCGTCGAAGCTCACGGCCCGCTGCCGCAGCGGCACCGTTTGATTCGCCGCCTCGACCATCTGACCGTTACCCAAGTACATCGCAACGTGGTGGATGCTATCGGGGTTCGAGGTGTCATAAGCCCAGAACAGCAGGTCGCCGGGCTGCGCCTGGCGCACCGGCAGCTGGGTACCGGCCCAGTACTGCTGCCGCGACACCCGGGGCAGTGTGATCCCGGCCGACTCGTAGGCACGCAACATCAACCCTGAGCAGTCGTAGGAATCAGGACCCGTGGCGCCCCAGACGTAAGGCTTGCCGACCTCGCCGAGTGCGAACTGCATCGCCCGCCCCGCAACCTCGGTGGGTGCCGGGAGCGGCGTGGTGCAGGAAGCTTGGACGAACTCCGCAACATCTCCGCCCACGGTGTTGATCACGTTGACAGCCAGCGGTTCCCACTGGTGGTAACGCAACGGGAAGGCAGACCGCTCGATGGCCTGCGCGATATCCCCCGGCCGCCGGGTTTCCCAGTTGGGCACCGTCAGCAGCACGTCGTAGAACTTGTTGATCTGATAGACGGGATCGGTGACCTGGGCGACGCTGCCCCACCCCATCGAGGGGCGCATCTGGAAGATGCCCAGCGAGTCCCGGTCGCCGTAATGGAGGTTATGCAGCCGCGACTCGGTCATCCCGGCCTGGATAGCGATCTGCCACGCCCGCGGCGGCAGCCCGCGCTGCTTGCCGATCGCGATGATCAGGTCGACGATGGCCCGTTGCTCGGGGTCGAGATCGTCGACCTGGACGGCCACCCGTGGCGCTTCCCGCGGATCGGTGGAGGCGAGCACCGAGCCGCACGGCGCCCCGAACCTCCAGTCACCGGAACCGACACCGCCGAGCAGGACGAAGATCGCGGACACCGCGATGAGGCCGCCGAGCAAGCCGATTACCAGAAGCCCGACCAGCCATCGCCGCACGGCTCAACCCACCCGCTGGTAACCGGCCACTCGCCACCCCTCGGGGGTGGCGACCAGCAGCAGCCGCACCATCACCACGGTGGTCGGCACATCCACCTCGGCCGAGCTTGCGCTCAAGCTGACCGTTCGCGGCTCGCCGACGATCTTTGCCACAGGCACGTTCGCCAGGTCGATCGATCGCAGTTCGGGCAACAACTCATCGGTGGTGTAAGGCCGCAGCTGCTCGATCCACCGCGCTGAGCTGATGCCCTGCGGGACGGTGAGAAACGCCTGCATCCAGGAGCGCGCGACAGTCAGCGCGGCGTCCGGGGCCAGGGCACGGGGAGAAGGCACCGGAGGGTGCCCGCCAAGGGCGGGTCCGGGCACAGCCGCCATACGGGAGTCCGGAGACGACGGGTTTGCTCCCGGGCCGCTCGACGGCGCGGCACGAACTGGGCCAGCCCCGCTCTCGGGTAGCGCCAGCCCGACTCCGGCGGCAATCACGACGAGCGCCAGCACAGCACCGGTGAGATGCTTGGGGGAACGCACCGGCCAGCCCCAGAACGTGCGGTAGACGGCCGCGCGGCCGCGGTGGGTGCGGATCGGCACAGCGCTGGCCTCCCCACTCAGTCCGTGGTCCGGACGGTGTCACCGTTGGTGCCGTCCAAGCCGACTTCGAGCCCGGCCGAGGGCCGGTACACCACCCACACCGGGTGCCCGGCCACCTCCTCCAGCTCGGCTTGCCGCGGCGCGCGCAGGTTGCCCGACGCCGACGGCACGTACACCGGCTCCTCCCCGGCCCGATCCCTGACTGGGTTCACTACCGGCGGCAGCAGATCTGCGACCCGGGTGCCACCGCTTTCCGTCGAGCTGAACCCGGGCGGCAACGCAACTGCCTGACCCGGGCGCGAGGCGACCTCGTCCGGTTTGCTCAGCACCGTCTCGCCACCTCGTCCGGGTTCACCAGGGCCGCCGGGACCGAGCACTGGGGTCGCCGCCAGACCACCCGCGGGGCGGTCCAATCGCTCGGCCACGACCACCACCGGTACGCCAGACTCCGGCCGCACGCGGCTGCCAGGTACCGGATCTCCGGTCGGTGCGCCCTGATCAGCCTCGGTGCCGCGGGTCTCCTCCCAGAACCGCTCCGACGGGGTGGGCTCAACGCCTGCCCTGCGCCGCCGCAGCCGCGCCAGCACCCCCGGCGGGGCGGCGGGCAGCGCTCCACCCACCGCACCCACTGACAGCTCCATCATCTGCCACATACGGCGGACCGGGCGGGACACCAGCAACATCACCAGCGTGATCATCCCGGCGAGCAACATCTGCGCGAGTACCGAGATGTTGCGCGAGGGGTCGAACACCCACACCATCACCAGCGTGTGCAGCGCGGCCAGCGCCGACAGCACGACGACGTTGAGCAGTGCGGCACCGACGACGCGACCAACGCCGCGCAGCAGTTCGTGATGCAGGATCGCGATCAGGCCGATGACCGGGCCGAGCAGGATGACCACCCGCAGCAGCACCTGGGCCAGCAACAACGCCGCTTGGGCGAGAAACTGGAACAGCCCGAACATCACCGACTGCAGGGCGGCCAGGAACCCGACGCCGATCCGGTTGCCATCCACCCCCTGGAAGTAGCCGTAGGAGCTGCCGGTCCGCTCGGCGATGGCCTTGTACTCCTGCTTCTTGCGATCGGCCACGCCGGAGTTCGGATCGTCCGCGCCGTCGGCGATCTCCTGTTTGGTGAAGGCTTGCGCGCGGACCAGGTCGCGGCCCAGTTGCTCGGCCTGCGGCCCGTCCGGGGAACCGAACTCCCCGCGTAGCCAATTGCGATAAATGATCTGGTCGTGCAGCAGCGTCGGCAGCGCATCGCGCTGCTCGATGCCGACCTCAGTCAGGAACCCGGTGCGCACCTGGTTGCTGCCCTCAACCAGCACCCCGTCGAGCACCTGGGTATACAGCAGCGGGGTCAGGTAAGTCGCTGCAGCCACCCAGATGCCGGCCAGCGCCCACGCGGCCCGTTTGCTGACTGTGGCGAGGTCACCCCGCCAGATCGACCGGAACAGCACAATCGCCAGCAGCACCGCGATCAACCCGAACCAGGGCGCATACACGGTGTCGTAGAGCGCAACGGTGCCCGAAACGATCAGGTCGTTCAGCGGGGCCAGCAGACCTCCGTCGGCAAGCGCGTAGTGCAGCCCGTTGGTGGCGCCCACGACCGCCTTACCGATGTTGAACAGCAGGCTGCCGGTCCAGGTGTCGATCACCGCGTTCGGGTTGCGCAGGCCCGATGGACCGCAGCCCAGGTCGTAGGTGTGCCACACCAGCCCGGCGTAGCCGACCTCGTGGTAGACGCTGCCCGGCGTGCCGGCCTGCAACGGCGTGGGGTCGATGGCACCGACCATGCCGGACCCGGGTCGCTCCGGATTGGGTGCATCCTTGCAGTCGTCGACTCCGGGAACCTGCCACGGTGCCGGTAACCCCAGCGCTGGTGACGCCGACGCTGATGAACCCCACGCTGATGA
>JBOHFU010000130.1:0-4361 GCA_050699675.1 Pseudonocardiaceae bacterium | reverse complement strand
ACGCTGATGAACCCCACGCTGATGACCCCAGCGCAGCCTGCGCGCCGAGCAACCCGATGACCACCAGCAGCAGCACTACGGCCGTCCTGCCGCGCAGCACCCGGATCGTCATGCTCTCGCCCTGGTGGCGGTCTCCCGCGCGGTCCCGTCGCGCTGGGGCTGGACCACTGGTTGGGAAGGAGCACCGGGTGGGTCGGCTGGGGGCAGCTCACCGTCCGGGAGGTCGGTGCCCCGGGCGTCGCCGCGCAGCGCATCCGGAGTGGTGTCCAGCGCGGCGCACAGATGCTCCAGGTGGGCGCCGGAGAAGTCCACCCGGACGCGCTCCACGCCCCCGGCGCCATCCCCGAAGATGAACTGCCGCGGTGCCCGGTCCCGCACGGTAGCCAACCGGTCACCGCCGGGGCGACGCCCCAGCGACGCCACCACCTGCTCGTAGCCCGCTTCGATGGGCACCTTGAGCAGTCGCAGCGCATCGGACTGCGCGGGCTCATCGTCAAGCCGCCCGACGAATACCGAGTCCAGCAGCGACACGAAACCCTCGATCTTGAGGAAGTCCGCCGGGATCTGCGACGACAGCAGTACTCGCACGTTCCATTTGCGGGAGTCCCGGGCGAAGCGGTTCATCAGCACCCGCCCGGTGGGGACCTCGGACAGGAAGAACGCCTCGTCGATCCAGACCCCCTTGCGCTGGTCGCGGGGGCGCTCGTAGATCGACCGCTGGGTCAGCCACGCCGCGAGGTTGAGCAGCTCCACGCCGAGCGACTCGGCATCGGTCCAATGCTCCCGGCCTACGTTGTCCTTGGGCAGGTTCAGACCGGACATGGTGAGCACGGTGAGCCGGTCGTCACGCACCTCGGTGTAGGGATCGGCGCCGTCTTCGGGAATGAGCAACGACATGCGTTCGCGCATTTCATCGAGGAAGTCGGCGACCACGATGGCGTGCTCGTGATGTTCGGACGGATCACGGCGCAGCGTCTCGAACACCTGCCCGGGATGCGCGTCGGGTCGCCCACCCACCGCCCGAACCGCGCGGAGCAGCACGATCCGGGTCTTGGCCATCCGGGCGACCTCGAAGGGCAGCACTCCGGTGAGCACGTCGAGTACCAACCGGCGCCGGGTGGCGGCCGTCAGCGCCTTCTCCCGCCGCCAGGCCCGCTCCGGGTCCTCCTCATCGAGGAAATGCGCCAGCTCAGGCTCGGCGACCACCCGGTAAGGGTTGAGGATGCCGGGCTGGGCGTTGAGCAGGTTGATCGGCCGGGCGTAGGGCCGCAGCTCGGGCAACTCACACAGCTTGGCCAGCGGGCCGGAGGGGTCCAGCAGGGTCCAGTACGCGCCAGAGCGCAGCGTCTTGTAAACGATCCCGCCGCCGAGGAAGGACTTGCCGCCGCCCAGCCCGGCCACCAACGCGGTCAAACCGGAGGAGTCCCGGATCTCCTGGGCCATCCAGGGATCCCAGGCGACCGGGCGCCGGGTGGCGGTGCACGTCTCGCCGAGCAGGATGCCGCGCCGGTCCCCCACCTCCGCGGTCGCAGTGGGCACCGCCGAGGCCGCCCAGATCACCGAACCGCGACGCAGGTAGGCACCCGAGGACAGCGGCTCACCCGGGATGAACTCGCGGGCCAGCGCGTACTGTGCCTCGGGATGTTCGATGGCGATCTTGGGCTTGTACAGGTCCAGAAGCTGCTGGGCCAGCCGCAGCGCATCCCGATCGGTGGGTCCCGAAACCGCCAGCCGCCACCACGAACGCACCCTGGTGCCCAGTGCGGTGAACCCCGAGGTCATCTCGTCGTCGATCTCCAGCACCCGGCTGGCCTGGCGGACCAGGCTCTGCGGCGGCTCGAGGTCGTGCTCATCGGTGTAGTGCCGCACCTGGGAGCGCACCTTGTTCATCTGCCGCTGCAGCTCGCCGGCGACATCCTCCGGGCGGCGCACGTAGATGCGGGCCGACCATTCGACCCCAGCCGGCAGGCGGTCCGAACGCTGCACCCAGGGGTCGTCGATCTCCGGGATCCGCAACCCGTGCATCTGCCCCACGGTGAGCACCACGACGTGGCGGGTGGTCCCGGCGTTGGAGCCGGTGCGACCGCGGACGGTGAGGGTGGGCGCGTACGGCTCGGCATGGAAGTCCGCGGCGTCGGTGAAACTGGCCAGGTCTTCGGGCTCCCAGGTGGAACCCGGCACCGCGGGCAGGTTGCGGGGGGCGGGTAATCCCAGCGAGCACGACCGGTGCATCAGCCAGGACAATTCCTCTGCGGTGGCCGGCCGACCCTCCAGCCCGGCGATGCCGAGCACCCCATCGAGGTGCTCGACCTCGGCGTCGATCGCGACCAGCTCGGCGTCGACGGCCATGGGGAACACCCGCCGCAGCACCGGCGCGGCCCGTTCCACGACCCGGTCCACCATGGACCGGGTCTGCACCTGCACGCCGAGATAGACCTCCTTCTCGGCCATCGAGTGCCCGAGCAGCTGTTGCTGCTCACCGACCATGTAGTCGTCGAAGGACAGCGCACCGGGGGTGTCGGGCAGCCGGCTCACCGCGTTGCGCGCATGCGCCTCGGCCCACATCCGGATCGGGTACGGGCGAGCGGTCACCCGCAGGTGCAGCCACCGGCCCTGCAACTCCGCGTACTGGCCGGCGATGGCGTGGATCAGGTCCTGGCGTTGCGAGTCCGAGCGAAACGACCAGCGCTGCGGCGCGAGCCGGTACCAGGCGTAGACCTCCTGCCCGTTGCGCACCAGGTGCCCGTCGATGGAACGCAACGCGATGGAGGGAGTGTAGGTGGGGACCGCGGCCTCCCCCGGCAGCACGTGGCTGCGCCGGCTCGAGCCACCCCGGGGAGCAGGCATGGCGGCCATCGAGCGCTCATTGTTCGGTGCGGGGTGTTGGTCGCGTTCACGTCTGCGGGGGGGACGTCCGAGCCCGAACAACGTCACCCTCCTTCCTGGAACGGCCCCGACGAGTTGACCACCGGCCGGGCCGGGGGCGGTTGTGTTGAACGCGGATCTGCGCCGCGCTGGCGGCGCCACCCCGAGCCGCGATCTTCTTCCTGGGAGCGGTGAGCTCGCGGACCAACATCGCGGCCACGGCGGTCAGCGGACGTTCGTGGCTGATCCGGGAACCGATCATCCGGGTGAGCAGGATGGTGATCAGCAGGGCCCAGCCGGTCGAGAAGAAGCTGAAGCCGATGCCCAGCTGGCGCTCGACGCCGAGCACCACGAGAAACATCACCATTCCCACGCCCCACGCCACATACCGGGCGCGCCACGGGAACGTCGCCTTCGGTGGCCCGAGCCAGACCGCGTCTACCCGGTAGACGTCGTCATCGGTGCGGATCCGCAATGTGTGCTTACCTTCCGATCAGCCGCTGAACAGATTGGCGATCCACGTTCCGAGGTTCACCCCTGCTCCGGACACGGCCAACCCGACGATCCCCAGCGCGATGATCACACCTCCGACCCGCCGCATCACCCCGGCGTTGTCTCCCTTGCCGCCACCCAGCCACAGCAGCAGTACCGCCACGGCCAGCAGTAACAGCGGCACGACGTTGTCCAACATCCACGTGCGCAGGTTGTTCGTGCTCAACTCCGCTTGGGCGACCACGATCAGCGCAGTCATCGCAACCCCCTAGGGGTTTGATCACGGTTCAACACCGAGCGGCTGCCCGGCGGATGCTGAGTAGACCATGCCAGGGTTGCCGGAGAGTACCCGGTACGCCACGCCCAGTGGTCACCCGTATAGACGAAGAGCAGTCCCGCCCGCTCTGGTGCGACCTCCAGCTACCCACTCTCTGGGGTCGTAACCGGACCAATCGGCACCCCTCCGGCGCCTTGTGCTCCCGTCCGGGTCCGCCGTCCCGCCCCGCGGCTCACGTCCGGTGAACCGCCCGGTTGGCGCAGTGATGTCCGTTCACACTCCGTGGCGACAGCGGCCCCACCAGCGGCGGGTCTCGGTGTCACCGGCCCTCATGGTCGGGGCCGGGAAGACACCGCACGCGGTCCGAGGACCGGCTGGCCTCCTCGGCCACCTCGATATCCCCGCTCCCACGGCCAGCGGCCTCGATCGTCGGCGCGCACCAGCTGCAACGCCCGAATCCCCGCGCCGTACAACGCGATGGCTGACTCGAGATGCGCGTCCGGATGGGGAAGCTCGACAATCTCGACCAGTGGGCCTCCGCGCAGCGGAATCTGCTCACCAGGCGCTGGTGCACACGAATGCAGCACATGCGCTGCCACTCCGTTGAGCAGCTTCGTCGCCCGATCCAGCGCCAGACCGGTCACCACCAACTCAGGCCTGCCCAGCGGAGTGAGCCCCACCGTGTATGCCCATGGCGGATGCACCCTGTCGCCCTCGACGCCCTGGA
>JBOHFU010000129.1:0-8323 GCA_050699675.1 Pseudonocardiaceae bacterium | reverse complement strand
GGCTGAATCCGCATTTCCCGACTACCGTGGCAGGGTATGCGGGGGACAGGTCCACAGCAGACGGACGCCAAGCCCGGTCTGCTCGAGCGTTACCGGCTGCGCTACCCGTGGTTGGACCAGCTGGTACGAGCCGGGCAGTCCTACACCACCCGCCACGGCGACCACTACGCCGCCGCCATCACGTTCTTCAGCGTGCTCTCACTGGTACCGCTGTTGATGATCGCCTTCGCGGCCGCTGGCTTCGTCCTGGCCGGAAACCAGGAGCTGCTGCGCCAGTTGCAAGACCAGATCCAGGCAGCGGCGCCCCCGGGGTTGGGCGACACCCTCAACCAGATCATCAACGGGGCGATCGCGTCCCGCAGTGGCGTCGGGATCGTGGGCTTGCTCGGCGCGCTTTACTCCGGGCTGGGCTGGATGGGCAACCTCCGCGACGCGCTGACGGCCCAGTGGCGGTCAGCCCAGCCCCGATCCCAGTCGGAGCAGTCTCCTGAACCTGAGGGCTTCCTGCGCACCAAGGTGTTCGACTTGCTGGCGCTGCTCGGGCTGGGGCTGGCGCTGGTGGTGTCGTTCACGCTGACCGGTGTCGGTACTGCTTTCGCCAGCGTCGCGCTGCAGGCGGTCGGCCTGGGGGATGTCTACGGGGCCCGGCTGGCGTTGACCTTTCTCGCCGTGGCGGCGTCGGTGGCCGGCATGTGGCTGGTGTTCCTCTGGGTGATCGCACGGCTGCCGCGTGAACCGGTCCCGCTGCACAGTGCCACGCACGCGGCGCTGTTCGGCGCGCTGGGATTCGAGGTGCTCAAGCAGGTCTTCGCCATCTACCTCGACAGCGTCACTGCCAGCCCCACCGGGCAGCTGTTCGGTCCGGTGATCGGCCTGATGGTGTTCGCCTACTTCGTCTCCCGGTTCCTGCTGTTCCTCACGGCATGGGCGGCTGCGGGCCAAGCCAACGCTCAGGACGACGTGCCAGAGCACCGCCAGCAGGTGCCGGAACAGCGGGCTGCGCCCCCTGGGGAGACCCAGGGTATTACCCCGATGCAGGCCCGCCCTGGCAAGGTGTGAACTGGGCAGCAGTGAGCCCGCCCCCATGCTGAGGAGACTGTCATGCAAACCGTGATCAAGGTGCTCGGGATCATCGTGTTGATCTGGATCGGGTTCATGGTGCTGGGTTGGGTGCTGGGGGTTGCGTTCAAGCTGCTGTTCTGGGCCCTGGTGATCGGTGCCGGGGTGTTCATCGGCTCGGCTGCCTACGCCGCGGTCAAGGGCAAGTCAGACCGTAAGGTGCTCAAGCAGTAACCGCCGGACGAGGTGCATCGCGACGGTCACCGACCGGTCGCGGATCTCGGCGCGGTCACCGGGCAGCACCAGGTCTCGGGCCAGGGCTGTGCCGTCGCTGGTAGTGACGCAGATGCACACATAGCCGACCGGTTTGGCGTCGGTGCCGCCACCCGGACCAGCCACCCCCGTGATCGCGGCGCCGACGTCGGTGCCGAAGCGATGCCGCGCCCCGTCGGCCATGGCCTGGGCCACCTCAGGTGACACCGCACCGTGCTGCTCGATCAGCTCCGCGGGAACACCGAGCAGCGCGGTCTTGGCGGTGTTGGAGTAGGCCACCACGCCGCCCGCGACGTAGTCCGAGGATCCTGGCCGCTCGGTGAGCCGGGCCGCCATCAGCCCGCCGGTGCACGATTCCGCGAGCCCGATCAGCCGGCCCTGCAGCAGGCCGGCCAGCTGGTCGTCCAGCGAGGTCCCGTCGGTCGAGAACAGGTGCCGGGAGTGCCGGGTGCGGATCTGGTCGACCAGCGCATCGCGGATCGCCTCGGCGCCGGGCCGATGCCGGATGTCTATCTCCAGCTCGGCGCGCCGCAGGCAGGTGGTGATCTCCAGCGGGGCCAGGTCCAGTATCGCGCTCACCTCGCGCAGTGTCGCCGCGATCTCCGATTCGGGCAGCCCGAACAGCCGCAGCCGGGACACTTCGAAAGGCCGGGTGCGCGCCAGCGCGGCCCTGACGGTGGGGGTGGCCAGCGCTGCGGGCCACATTGTCCGCAGCTCGCGGGGCGGTCCGGGCAGCACGATCACCGTCGGCCCCCCTTGCACTCCGACCACCAGCCCGGGCGCCGTCCCCACCGGGTCAAGCGGCTCGGCGCCGCGGGGCACCATAGCCTGCTTGCGGTTGGCTACCCGCAGCGCTTCGGGGCTGAAATGCGACAGATGGCGCAACCGGGCGAGGATGGCGGCGATCTGCTGCTCCATCGCCTCGTGGAGCTCCAGCTCCACGCCGGCGAACCCGGCGACCACCTCGGCGGTCACGTCGTCCGCGGTCGGCCCGAGCCCACCGCTGGTGACGATCAGGTCGACGCCCTGGCCACCGAGGAAACGCAAGGTCGCCGCCAGGTCCTCCGGGCGGTCCCCGACGCAGAGCAGGTGGGCCACCTCGACGCCCAGCTCACCCAGCCGCTGCGCCAGCCAGGGGCCGTTGCGGTCGGTGAGCTGGCCGCTGAGCAGCTCAGTTCCGGTGACCACGATCCCGGCGCGGACGTCGGTGTCGTCATTACTCACGAGACGGCACGCTAGCGCGGCGGGCATGCTTGGCCGGTGGGGAGGGCATGATGCGATTCAGGCAGAGCACTAACGATGCCGCACCCGATCCGAGCGTGCCGACGCTGATCGGGGTTGACGACCTCACGACCCCCTGGTGGGCGAAGGTCGGCGTGGAGATGGCCGGCTCGAGCACCAGCCGGATGCTGCGTGCGGCGCCGGCCGCGCTGGGGGTGCTGGTGCGGCTGGCCTGGCAGACCTCGCCGCGGTTAACGGCGCTTGCCATTGCTGTCGAATTAGCCGCGGGGTGTGCCACCGCGTTCGGGTTGTTGGCCACCGCAAACGTGTTGACCCAGCTGCTGGAGCAGGGCCCGACCCCGGAGCGGGTGGTGGCGGCGTTACCGGCGCTGGCGCTGGTGATGGCGTCCTACGCGGCCCGGGGACTGCTGGACGCGGCGGTCGGCGCTGTGCAGGCGGTGCTCGCTCCGCGGGTGGAGCTGCGTGCCCAGGACGAACTACACGCAGCAGTGATCGGTGCGGAGCTAGTCGCCTTCGACGACGCGGATTTCGTGGAGCTGGTGCGCCGGACGTCCGGGCGGGGGATCAGCAGCGTCAGGCAGGGGGTGGCCGACGCCGGGAACCTGCTCAGCTCGGCGATCTCGCTCGCCGCCGCGATCGTCACCGCCGGCCTGCTCAACCCCGTGCTGGCGCCGGTGGTGCTACTGGCCGCGGTACCCAACGGCTGGGCCAGTATGCGGGCCGCGATGCTGGGCTACCAGTCGTTCGTGCGGATGGTCTCGCGGATGCGCCGGTTGGGGATCACCGGCGACATCATCACGAGCCGGCGCCAGGCGGCGGAGGTCCGCGCCTTCACCACCCAGGACACCTTGCTGGGCGAGCACCGTCGTATTGGATCCCAGGTCACCGCGGAGGCCGTCAAGGTGGAGCATCGCAAGACCGTGATCCGGCTGGTCGGGCGGGGCCTGGCCGGGATCGGCACGGCGCTGGCCTACGGCGTGCTCGGCGTGCTGCTCTACACCGGGGCAATGCCGCTGGCCCTGGCCGGGGCAGCGGCGGTCGCGATGCGCACCGCGAGCTCGGCGGTGTCCAACACGGTGTTCGCCGCCAACCGGCTCTTCGAGCACAGCTTCTACCTCGACATGCTGGCCAGCTGCCTGGCCCAGGCCCGCGGTTACCACCGGACCGCTGCCGTGCAACGACTCCCGCGCGATCCGCAGGTCATCGAGTTGCACGAGGTGTCCTTCAGCTACCCCGGCAAGGATGAACCCGCCCTGGACCGGGTCAGCTTGACGATCAAGCGCGGGCAGATCGTCGCGCTGGTGGGGGAGAACGGTTCCGGCAAGTCCACCTTGGCCAAGGTGATCACCGGGCTTTACCTGCCCGATCAGGGACGGGTGAGCTGGGACGGAGTGGATATCGCCCAGGTCGACCAGCGTGAGCTGCACTCCCAGGTCGCCGCCGTGCTGCAGAATCCCGTCGAGTGGCCGATGACGGCCGCGAACAATATCCGCATCGGCCGGCTGGAACGCCCCGATCCCGACGGCAGCGTGCTCGCCGCCGCGGCGGCCGATTCCGGCGCCGACGCTGTTGCCGCCGAGCTTCCCGACGGCTGGAACAGCGTGCTGTCCCGCGAGTTCCAGAACGGGTACGACCTGTCCGGTGGGCAGTGGCAGCGGATCAGCGTCGCCCGCGGTCTGTACCGGGACGCACCGCTGCTCGTCGCCGACGAACCCACCGCCGCGATGGACGCCCGCGCCGAGCAGGCCGTGTTCCGATCTCTGCAGTCGCTCAGTCGCGCGGGCGCGGCGGTATCCAATGGTGACAGTCAGGGCGCTACCCGGACGACGGTGCTGATCACCCACCGGTTGGCCAATATCCGCCACGCAGACCAGATCATCATGCTGGACCACGGCCGCGTCACCGAGCAGGGTACCCACGAGGAGCTGATGGCCCGCGGCGGCGGATACGCCGAGCTGTTCACCCTGCAGGCCCGGGCCTACCTCGACGGCACCGGCGACCTCAGCCGGCTTGGACACCCCGGATGAGCTCGATGACGCAGCGCGGTCCGGTGGCCCTGGCAAGGCGGGCGTCGGATGTCACGAGCGGCGCCGACAGCAGTTCGGCGAGTGCGACATACGCGGCGTCGTAGGGCGTGAGGTTTTCCCGCAGTTGCCAGGTGCGGGACGCGACAGCGGGCAGTTCGAACCGCCGCAGGGGTAAGCGCACAAGGTGGGCAATGGCCCGATCAGCCCGCCCCGGTGAGGTCTGCTCCGACCTCACCAAACCGCGCAGGGCGTGCAGGAACTCGACGTCCAGGTGGGCCGGGGCGGTCATTTCCACACCCTGCAGCCGGCCACGGACGCTGCGCCCGTCCACCCCGTCATCGACTAACGCGGTGACGAGAACCGACGCATCGATGACGATCACGTACCGTCGCGGCCTTCCCGCACGAGGCCGGTGGTGGCCTCCAGCGGTGCCGAGGAAGGCGCCGGATCGTGCTCCACCTCATCGAAGATCTCCCGCAGGGTGGGTTGCCGCGCCTGGGCGATCAGAGCGCTGCGCAGGTACTCTTGCAAGGACTGGCCAGCGGCTCGGGCCCGCCGGCGGAGCACCTCATGCACGTCAGCAGGGACATCCTTGATCTGGACAGCGGGCATGGCGCCAATACTACGCCACTATAACGCCCCTGTGGCGCCAACGGTGGCGGTCGCTCCTGACTTCTCGAAATCGATCATTTAGCGGTGGCGCTGGCGGGCCACCAGCGCACCGAGCAGGGTGAGCACGGCGATCGCCAGGCCGGTCCACAGCGCCACCGGGACCAGCCTGTTGGCTCCCTCGGATCCGCCGGTCCAGCCCTGCGCCGCCGCCTGGGAACCAGCCGGCGGGGGCGTCGGGATCGCGCCGGTAATCGTCCCCGGAGCTGTCCCCGCCGTCTCGGGTGGCGGAGTCTCAGTCACCAGGCGCCCGACCGGGCGACCGGGGGCCAGCGCGAACCCGTAGTCCAGCAAGCGGGCTGCCTGCCGCCACATCGGCACCGGCCGCTGCTCGCCCCGCATCAGCACCACGATCAGGCGCCGCCCGCCGCGCTGTGCGGCGTCGACCAGGGTGTGCCGGGCGTCGTCGGTGAACCCGCTCTTACCACCCAGCGCGCCGGGGTAGTTCCAGAGCAGCTTGTTGTCGTTGCTGAGCACGAATCCAGGCCGGCCACCGAAGCCGGGGAAGCTCACCTGCCGGGTGCCGAGTAGTTCGGCGAGCAGCGGGCGGTCGAGCACCTCGCGAAACGCCAGCGCCAGGTCGTAGGCCGAGGTGCTCGTGCCCGGACCGTCTAATCCGGACGGGGTGGCGGCTCGGGTATCCAGCGCGCCCAGCCGCCCTGCCAACCCGTTCATCTGTTCGACGGTCTCAGCTACCCCACCCAGCTGCTCGGACAGGGCGTGTGCGGTGTCATTACCGGATACCAGCAGCAGGCCGGTGAGTAGTTGCCGGACGGTGTAGCGGCCCCCCGGTCCGAGACCTGCCCTGCTGCCCTCCTGGTCGGTGTCGGCCTGCGTGGCGACGACGACCCGGTTGAGAGGAAGCTGGTCGACGGCCAGCAGGGCGGTCAAGAGTTTGATCGTCGATGCTGGGCGATGGCGTGCGTGTGGGCCCCTGGCGGCCAGCACTTCACCGGAGTCGGCGTCGGCCACCAGCCAGGACGTCGCGCTGATGCCCTCCGGCGGAGCGGGTGCGCCGACGGGCAGCACCAGCCCGCACACGCCCATCTGCGGCCCACCCACCGGACGGTCTGGCACCGCTACCGGCGGGGGCGCCCGGGTGCCGGGAGCGGGGACCTCGGAGAGGTCGACCGGCGGGGGCGGGGTGATCTGGTGCGGGCATCCCACGGTATCCCCCGCGATATCCATGGTGATCGTGGCTGGCTGTGCGGCGCCGGACACCGCACCCAGCAGGGTTGTTGCGCCGAGGGCGGCGACCAGTGCCACGATCGCCCGGGACCGGATCGCGCGCACTGGCGAAGGCTAGCTGGCCGGGTTGCGTCGGTCGGTAGGGGATGCTTGCGACGTGCAGGTTGACTGGGACGCGCTCCGATCCGCCGCGGTGCAGGCCGCCGCGCTCGGGTACTGCCCCTACTCCGGCCTGCAGGTGGGTGCAGCCGCACTGTGCGACGACGGCCGCATGGTGACCGGCTGCAATGTGGAGAACGCCTCCTACGGCGTGACTCTCTGCGCCGAATGCACGATGGCAGGGCAGCTGCTGCTGTCAGGTGGCGGCCGGTTCGTGGCGGTGGCCTGCCGCTCGGGCACCGGGGAGTTGCTGATGCCCTGCGGGCGCTGCCGTCAGGTGCTCCAGGAACTCGGTGGGCCCGACTGCCTGGTGGACACCACGCGTGGGGTGCGCCCGTTGCGCGAGGTGCTGCCTGACGCCTTTGGCCTCTGAGATGGGCGGGCGGCGGGTCAGGACGTCGCCACTGCGTCGGAGTCCACGTCCTCCTTGGGCCTCGGATTCTTGGCGGCGCTATTGCGGACCCGGCGCTGGGCCGGTCGCGGCGGCGGTGGCGGTATGGGGTTCAGTGGAGCCGGCGTCCCGCCCATGATGATCTCAGCGAAGGTAGCCATCGCCTCGTCCAGCTGGGCGGTGTAGCGCACCTCAGACTCTTCGTTCGCCTGCCGGACCAGGCCGGCTATCGAGTCGGCGTCGGGACGGTATGCGAGCGCGCCGTCCAGCTCGCCCAAGCGCTCCCCCAAACGCTCGCTGACCGAGCTGATCCGGCCACCGACGCCCTCCTCCAGCGAGTCCAGCCGACCCGACAGCGTGTCCAGCCGTTGGGTGACCGACTCCAGCGCACCGGACAACGACTCGCGAGTCTCGGCGACGCGGCTGCCCAGCCCGTCGGTCGCCGCACCCGCAAACTGCTGCACCCCGTCAAGGCGCTCGTGCATGCCCTTGTCAACCTCGTCCAGCCGACCCCGCAAATCCAACTCGGCGATGCCGATCCGCTCCCGCACCGGCCCGTGCACGGCGGCGGGCAGCCCGTCGAGTCTCGCGTCCTGCCGGTCGAGGTGGTGGTCCAGGTCGTCGATCCGCTTGTGCAGCCCAGCGACCCGGTCCTCCAGACCGTCCATCCGGCCGGAGACGCCTTCGAACCGGCCCGCCATCCCGTCCAGCCGCCCGCCGAGCTCAGCGAACGGCGTGGCCAGCCGGTCCACGATCGACTCGACAGCGCGGGACAACGCGGTGATGGCGTTGTCCTGGGCCTCCAGCTTCACCAGCGTCTCGTCCAACCGCTCGGCCAGCACGCTGACCTCGGTGCGGTCGGGCATCTCCGAGAGACGTTTGCGAACCGAACCCAGCGACTCCAGGGGAGCCAGCCGGGCGTGGATCTCGTCCAGCGCGTCGAAGATCTGCTGCTGCTCGCTGTCGCGGATCTCGGCGGCACGCACGAGCATGCTGCGCATTCGATCAAAGGACTGCGTTGCGGGGCTGTTGCTGTCATTGCTCACGGGGGTGGGCCTTCGGTGAGGAGGACGGGCCGGCATGGTCGGGCGCGCAGCTTAGCCATCCCACCGGCCGTTGCGACAAGCGGGCGACGTTGCGCGCAGCTCAATGCACGTTCAGCCGGTCCTCGACACCAGCGACCAGGGTCCGCCAGGCTGCCGCCTCGGCGTCGAAGGGAGCGCTGGGTGCCAGCCGCGTCGGGTCCGGCCGCAGCAGGAAGGAAACCAGCCAGCCCAGTGGCTCGGAACCGGCCAGCGCCTTGTCCGCCGCGTCC
>JBOHFU010000128.1:0-8353 GCA_050699675.1 Pseudonocardiaceae bacterium | reverse complement strand
CCATCCCAACCCCGGCACCGCGGCCACCGCGCGGATGAGCCCGAAGCCCAGACAGTGCGCAGTCTCCGCAGGGACGTGCCGGAAGAAGATCGAGAACAGCAGCTTATACATGGCCTTCCACACACAACTCAGCCAGAGACTGCCAGAGCGCCCGTTACCTCCCGACGACGTTCCCGCACCGGCTCCATTCCTCAGGCGCGGCGACGACGCGCGCCGCGGCTCACGGCTCCCAGCAGCACTTCCTCGAACTTCTCGAACAGCACGTCTCTGTTGAACTGTCCGCGTGCCAGCAGCGCAGCGGCGGCCCGAGCCCGAGCCAACGACTCGGGGTCCATGATGTGTTGCGCGATCATCTTCGCGCCAGCCATAGGATCGTCCGGAGGAACTGCGACCCCGGCCCCGGATTCGCGGAGTATCTCCGCCAGCCAGCCGCCGTTGTTGATCACTACCGGCCGGCTCGCGGCAAAGGCGTCAAATACCTTGTTGGGAGAGTTCGCCGACAGTGCCGGAACGTCTGCGAATACCGATGCGCACATGTCCGCGGCGGCGAGCAGCGCTGGTACGTCCTGCTTGACAATAGGCGGTTCGACGAAAAGATTCTTCTCCCACACCCCCAACCGCCGTGCTAACTTCTCGAGTTCGTCCCTGCCCTTGCCGTCCCCGACCAGCAGAATTCGGACCTCCGGAGCGATCGACCGGAGCACCTCAGCGACGTGCGCCAGGTAGCCGACGCCGTTGGCTGCGCCAAAGGAACCGGTGTACACCAGTAGGGGCCGATCACCCAGCCACGGTCGGCCGCTGCGTACCGCCGCGACCTCGTCGCCGTTCGGGGTGGCGAACAACGAAAGGTCGGATGAGTTCGGTATGACCGTGACACGCGCCCCAGGGAATCTTGACGTGATACTTCTCGCCATGTCCGGCGATAGCGCAATGATGGAGTCGGAGATTCGGTAGGCCCAAGATTCCAGGGCCAAGCCCGCACGTTGCAGGAAGGGGTTGCGCAGTACTCCCATGGCAATCGGGACCTCTGGCCAGACGTCGCGCACCTCGAAGACCATCGGAACTCGGTTCCGGAGCGCCGCGTAGCTTCCCGGTATCGCCACGGTCAATGGCGTGCTCGTCGCGAAGACTACGTCCTGAGGCAGTACGCTCGCCCGCGAAGTCGCGCGTAGTGCAAATCTACTGAATGCCTGAATTCGCTCACGAAAACCCATATAATTTGAGTAAGGGACGCCGCACCAGTGCACTGTCACGCCGGCCTCTTCGGTCGTCCACCACACACCATCGTTCTTCACGGATTGTTTTAACGGTGCGGCAGCGAGCATATTTACTCGATGTCCTCGATCCACCAAGCGCCGGGAGAACTCATACGCGCGACTGCCACCCTTCATCGCAGGCGTCCTGTAGTGCTGATTAATGTAAACAATATCCATATGCGACACCCTTATACTGTCGAAATTAGCGTCCGGCTACAAAGGCGCCGGGTCAGCCGCCTCCCGCGCCCAGTATCTTGGCGTTCAGCGCCATGGCCGCGTGGTACTGCGAGTTCTGCACACCGTAATCCTCCAGAACGGCCTGTACGGCCGGGTCGTATCGTCCGAGCTTGACGAAGCCGTCGGCGATTCCTCCGTTGCCGCGTCCGCTACCGTCCACGTATTTTCGATAGTCTCCCTCCAGGTCGAGCACGAAAGATGTGAGTGTCCGGGCGAACCGCTCCAGTTCGTCGGCGGTCCATCCCGCGTTGAGGTCTCTTGACTCGACGACGTAAGAGATGACGCCGTTGCCGTGGGCGATATCCTGGCCGGGGCCGGTCATCTCGCCCCAGACATCGCTCCACCAGAAGGCCATCGGATCGGTGTGGCTGGACCTCAATTGGGCACGCAGTGATGACGGGTGGTTCGGTAGCGAATTGTCGATGTTGTCGACCACCTCGCGATATCGCGCGCGCCGCGACTCGTCGATCGTCAGCTGGGTGAGATCGAGAGAGATGTAGGCCCAATGGGCCGCCATGTGGGCGCGGCTGCGATAAATGAAGTCGTCGGCTCCACGGGAGTACCACTTCTCGAAGATATTGGTCTCGGTGAATGCGAGCAGCTTCTCGTAGCGGTCCCGGTACGCGCCGTCGGCATACAGTGGGCTCGTCCGGAGGACCCGGAGCAATCTGGTTACGTAGCGCCACGCGTAGCTCTCGAAGAGAGCCACCTCAAGACCACGAACGTCCGGTTCCTGAGAGGTCCACCCAAGGTAGCTGTCCTGGAACTCGCTCGTCGAGATCGATGACGAGGGGCGGGCCGAGGCGACCATGTTCTCGGTGAGCTCCAGCGCGGCGTCGGCATACTTGGCCTCACCGGTAGCTTCGAACATGCTGATGTTGGCATCGACGTAGTAGGACAAGTTGTAGAAGTCGTAGCTATCCGTCGAGCGGCTGAGTGGACGGCTCTGTTTGTCCACAGCGTCCGCGGTCTGATCGAAGAGAGCCTGCCAATGGGTCACCGGAAGCAAGGGCTCGGACGGCAGGGGCGGCGGGGGCAATGGGGCCGGCGGAGGCGGCGTGGGCGCCGAGCAGCCCACCAGCGCGATGACGAGGCCGAGGACGAGGCCGGCCAGCTTGAGGCCAGCACCGGATTTACTGTCCATGGCTAGCGCTCCCCCCGGTGGGTCCGGCGCTGGGGTGCTGCGGTGATCGACGTGACCTCCGGAGGCAGATCAGCAGGATCCCCCCCGCAACAGCCAGGGACGTGACGTAACCCACCAGCGAACCGTAGGCGGCGCCGAGCGCACCGTAGTGATCGATGAGCACTACATAGCTGACGATGCTCACGCCGAACCCGACCACCTCGGCGACCGACGCCAGGGAATTGCGCCGGATCGCGATCAGCACGCTGGCGACGAGGTGTGCCATCCCGAAAACCCCAGCCGCGGCGACGAGCGGTGCCACGAGCTCTCCGGCCGATCGGTACGCGGGCCCGAGTAGCGGCAACAACAGGAAATGGGTGGTCACCGCCATCAGGACCGCGGCGCTGCCGCAGTAGGCCGCAGCCAGTACGAACAGCTTGCGCAGTGGAAGGACGCCGCTGTCGTGAGCCTTGCGCCAGGCCCCGAGCCGGGAGCTGACGAACGCCAGTAGCGGCCACGCGATCAGCTCGGTCATCGTGGCGACGCTCGCGTAGATTCCGAGCGCCGCGGTCGAGACCAAGCCGGCGAGGAGCAAGCGATCGAGCCGGAGAACACCGCTGTGGGCCAGTGCGAACGGGAAGAGCTGCAAGCCTTCGTGCCGGGCCTGCCGCGGGCCGTCATCCGGTATGACGCCGACGTGCGAGGAAAGCCGACCGCTGCACGCCCAGCGAGCGAGGCATGCCACTGCCGAAACGGTGCCGGCAACGAGGTAGGCGAGCACCCAGAAGGCGCTGTTGTCGACCCCGAGCAGGAACAGCGCAACGATCGCCAGGATCAGAAGGCCGTTGCTGAACAGGGTGTAGTGGAGAAAATCCTGCTGCCGCCCCGCGGCGATGGCGATGGAGCGCACCGCCCGGGCAAAGGCGTTCGTCACGGCGAACAGCAGCGCGAGAGCGAGGCCGATGCGCCACGATCCGATGCCCGGAACTTCGACGATGAGAACGGCGACGACGACCGCAAGGCAGATCGCCGACGGGGTCACGAGCAGGCGCACGAACGAGCGGGTCACAGTCCGGACCGGGGTGCCAGCGTACACGACGATGACACTGCGGTCGGTGCCCAGGACCAGCCCCAGGCTGCTCATGTACGCGATCTGGAGCAGCAACGCGAGCTCGCCGCGCCCAGACGGCTCCAGCGTTCGGGCGGCGAGGATGTTGGCGACGAAGGCGACCGCCGCGACGATGAGCTGGCAGGTGAGCAACACCGATGCGGGGTCACCGACGATGCGGCGTGCGTTCGCCATTGCGGCCAACATCCTCGCTCGCGACTGAGGCGACCGAGGCGAGTGAGTCGCCGTCACGAACGCTCGCCGATCCTCAGGGCGCCGGCATGCGACGGCAGGGTTTGCGGCGGCCGGGGCCCACTTCGCGCCGAGTACGAGGGGGATGCCTCGCGACTGCTGCGGCACCGGACTGCCGGGTAGTTCACCGCCAGCACGGCGAAGACCCAGAAAAACCGGCTGTCATAGAACTCGCCGGAGAACATGCTGGCGGCCCCGAGATAGCAGGCGGCGAGCAGCATCGCGAGCTGGTCGGCGGTCATCCCCTGCAACGGCCGGGAGTCGCGGACCAGCGCCACGACGAACATTCCGAAGATCGCGAGGGCTACTACTCCACCGGTGGCCGCCAGATCGAGGACGAGGTTATGCGGGTACTCCAGACCGACCCCGAACCCGAACCGCACGAAGTAGCTGTCCAGACCCGCCCCGATGAGGGGGTCGTCGAGGAAGATCGTCAGTGCTTGGGAGATCAGCTCGGGTCGGCCGGACAGCTCGTTGCGCTGGAAGACCTGATCGACGAAGCGCTGCCGGACGACGCCGACGGCCGCCGACGGCAGCAGGCTCCAGGTCACGACCAGCGTGCCGGCCGTGACGAGCACCGCGAGGCCGATCGCGCGAGGTGACCAGCCCCCCCAGGTCAACGCGCCGAATACGACCATCGTGGCCAACGCGGCGACGATCGCACCACGCGAGGCCGGAAGCAGCGCCGCCGACGCCAGCAGCGGGATGGCGAGCAGGAACAGCCTCCGGCCGTACAGTGCCGTCAAGGCGATCGCAGCGACCACCCCGAGCAGGACGACGCGGGTGTAGACGTTGGGCCCGCCAGCGAAGGCTGTGGTCCGCCCCTGCGCATCCGTCTCGCCGATGAGCAGACCGGCCAGCGCGTAGACGACCGCGGCGATATACATCGCGGCGAGGGTCAGGCGGCGGGCGCGCGCGGGGTCCGGCGCTGATACGACGGTGGCCACCACGATCAGCAGCCCCAGATAGGCGAGGTCGGTCAAGCTCTCGCTGATCCGGGCCTGGTGGGGTGCCCAGAATGCCGTCAGAGCAAGGTAGGCGACCATCGCGATGGCCCACAGCGATGTCGGGGGCCAGACGTGCCGGTAGTCGCGGTGCCCAGGTTGGAAGCGCCACAGCAGGACCGCAGCTATGAGCGCTGGGAACGCCACGAGCCGCAGATCGAGCTCGCCGAACTGCTCGATGTCGAGACGGTCCAGGGTGAACTGACCCATGAGCGCGACGCCGAACAGGCCCAGCACTCCGACGGCCGGCATGCGGAACCCGGCCGCCACCTGTGTCGAGCTGGTCGCGATGGAAGGCTCCTTCTTCAGTGTCCGGTCCCCGGAGTGGAGCCGGGCCGAACCTCACGAGCGGCGGGCATGAGCCCCGCCGTGGGTCGAGGGCGGTTTCTCGCCGGGTGCAGTCACCGCCCCATTCGCCGGCTCCTGGGCGAGCTCCGGCATCGCGGGCGAGGGCTCGTCGGCGGCCGCGATGCCGGGGCGGTCCGTGGCGGCTTCGGGCGGCGCCGCAGCCCGCTGCACCCGTTCGGCCTCACGACCGGGCCGTGCGCCGGAACTCCGTGCGCCGGAACTCCGTGCGCCGGAACGCGGTGCCATGTTGAGGACCCCACCGATTATCGCGGTGGACATGGAGCGCAGCAGATGGGTTGCGGCCTGCAAGTCCTTCCACTTTGTCTGACCGCACCGAGCAACCATGATCGTCGTGTCGCACTGTGCCGCCAGGGTGGGCCCATCGCTGTAGTGCAGGAGGGCGGCGGTATCGATGATGACCGTGTCGTAGGAGTCAGCCAGTTCGTCGAGCAGCAACCCCATGCTGGGCGAGGAGAGCAGCTCCCTGAAGCCGACGAACGACCGGCCGGCCTCGAGAACATCGAACCCCCCGGGGCGGATCGGCCGCATCGCGGCCGCCGGTGGCAAGGCCCCGGTGAGGACGCCGCCGAGATCAGAACCACCGGCAGCCGATTCGACCCTTATGCGGGACTGTTGCTCCAGGTAGTCCGCAACTCCGGGGCCATGGATGTCTCCGTCCACCAACGCGACCTTCCGGCCGGTGTGAGCGAGTGCGACAGCAAGATTGCACGCTGTCGCTGTTCTGCCGTCAGCGTGGTCCGGGCTCACCACGGCCACGGTCTTATAGGCAACTCCGGACGAGAGGAGTCTGGTGCGGATCGCCCGGTAATCCTCCGCCCTGCTGCCGTTCGGGTCATCGATGATCGCCAGCGGCTTGGCATGAGCGCCAGGGTCGTTCCAGATGCGGCCGAGGGCCGCGGCGCCGGTCACCTCGGCCAGCTCGTCCAAGGACCGGACCGGGCCCCGCGCGGAGTTCAGAGCAAGGGCGCCACCGATCCCGGCCGCAACGCCGAGAATCGCTCCGAGTGCGAGGTTGAGTGCCGGCACGGGTGAGACCGGGACCCGGGAGAGGGTGGCCGGCTGGACCACCGTCACGGTGACTGTTGGCGCCGGAACGGCCGGTGGCGCCGGCTCCTCATCCGGTGGCGCCGGCGCAGCAGCGGCGGCGGGCTGCTCGAGCTCCGCGACGATGGCCACGAACGCAGCGCTGAGCGCGCTTGCGATCTCCTGCGCCCCGACCGGTGAGCTATCCGTGACCCGAGCGGTGATGAGCACCGTGTCCGCCTCCAGCCGCGCGGTGATCCGGTTGGCCAGCGCGCTCGGCTCCTGGTTAAGGCCGAGCGACTCGACGACATCGGCGCTGAGGCGCTCGTTGGTGAGTAGCTCGACGTAGGACCTGGCCTTCTCCGCCGCGTTCGTAGGATCGGCGGAACCGGGCACGGAGAGGAAGAACGTCACCTGTGAGGCATAGGTCGGAGTGGCTGTGAAGGTGACAGCGGCGGCAGTGGCCAGACCGAGTATCAGGCCTGCAGCGACGACCTTCCAGTAGAGAGCCAATACTCGCAGATAGCTACGCAAGCTACTCTCCAATATTCCGGCGCCCGACGGCCGCTTCGAAGATGCAGCCTCAGACTCCCACTGCCGCGAGCGGTGTCCAACTCCTGATGGATGCATCGCTTGAGAGGACGGCTTCGTTAGGCCGACGCCCAGGCGGCCACATCGATCGGCCTTTGCTGCATGTGCCGGCGCATTCGGGCGCCCGACCTCGGCGACGTCATGCCGGCGTCCGTCGCTTCGCGGCGGCGGTTCATCGTCAGATCGTGGCCTGCGCGGGCCTGCGCGGGTGGGGATATCGGCCGGTCGACTCGCCCGCCAGAAGGGACGGCGCTGACATCGTTCGGGGCACGGGGACGCCGAGTAGGTGGAGCACTGCCGGACCCACCGAGGGCAGCGCCAAGGGCTGGTCGGTGATGAGGCGCTCGTCGCCGGACGGGACCAGCATGCACGGGACCGGGTTGTGGGTGTGCCCACCGTAGGGCTCGCCGACCCCGCCCTGTCCGGGCTGGTACATCTGCTCGGCGTTGCCGTGGTCGCCGACGAGCAGGACCCAGCGCCGCACGCTGTGCGCGGCCGCGCAGATCTGCTCCACGGCGCGGTCGACCGCCTCGGCGGCCAGGACGGTCGCGGTGAAGTCGCCGGTGTGGCCGACCACGTCCATGTTGGCGAGATTGGCGACCACCAGGTCGACGTCGTCCCTGGCGCCTGCCGCGACCACGTGCCGGGCGACCTTCGCGAGGTTCATCTCCGGCCGGGACACGTAGCGATCACCGGCGGCTGTGGGCACGCGAACGTGCTCCTCCCTCGGCCTCGGCCGGGAATCCCGGCCATTGATGAAGAAGGTGACGTGCTCGAACTTCTCCTGTTCGGCGATCCGGACCGAGCGGGCGCCGGCGACCTCCAGCGCGTCGACGAGACCCCCGGAGGCATCCGGGCGCGGCACCAGCGCGGGCACGGGAGCGCGCGTGTCGTACTGGGTGAGGCTGAGCAGGCGAACTCCCGCGCGTCCGGTCGCGGCCAGCCGGTCGCAGATCATGTCGACCAGCGGCGCGGTCCGGTCGCTGCGGAAGTTGGCGAACAGGATCACATCGCCATCCCGCACGGACGTGGCCTCGGCGATGGTGGTGGGAGCCAACCCGGCGTCCCCGCCGGCCTCGCGGACGGCGGATACCACGTCGCGCGCGGAGTGCTCGCCGACGCCGTCGAGGAGTAGAGCGCATGCTTTGGCGGTCAACTCCGCCTTGCCGCTCTTGTCCATCGCGTAGTTGCGACCCACGACGGTTGCGACGGCGCCCGCGCCCGCTTCGGCTGCGATCGCGGTGAGCCGAACGAGGTGGTCCGCGGCGGTGCCGTCGGCCACGTCCCGGCCGTCGGTGATGGCGTGGATCCACACTGTGCGCACGCCGGCGTTCGCGGCCGCGCGCAATAACTCGCCGAAGTGAGCGATGTCGGAGTGGATCCGCCCGTC
>JBOHFU010000127.1:0-8390 GCA_050699675.1 Pseudonocardiaceae bacterium | reverse complement strand
GGCGAGCACCGGCGCGCCGAGGTCGGTGGGCAGGCCGGTGAACGGCGACGTCGGCGGAGGTTCGGGTGGCGGTTCGGGTAGCGGACTGCTCGGAGTCGGCGAGCTGGGCGAGGAGGCCGCTTGGGACGGAGGCGGCGTGGAACCCGAGCGGGTCAGCAGCCCGGCGGAAAGCGTGGCGAACAGCAGGACCATAGCCAGCGCGCGCAGCACGCGCCCCCGCCGGCTCATGACCACCGCCCCCCTCGCCTGCGCATGGTGCACGCTGAGTAACGCACTTCATACCAGCCGTAATCGGCGCAGGTGAAGTCCCTGCGCACCGCTCATCGATAGCGTCGAGCCGTTCATCGGCTGCTGGCCGTGGAGCCCGTGATCCGCTGGTGGGAGCGCGACCCAGTCGTTGTCCGGGCCGATCACGATGACGTTCATCACCACGGCTTTCATGGACGCACAGTAGATTACTGAAGGTGATAGCGACTCCCCTGAATGTGGCACTCCGCTCGGAGGATGACAATGAGTCGCGCGCCGATTACGCTGGGGGAGATTGCTCAACGTCACCACCGGGGGCACCTAGTGAGCGTGAGCCACGGGCTTGATCGCATCGAACCCCGGCGCGGCCTGGCGGTTCTACACCCACGGCGGTGGAAGCTTTGGGGTGAGCGGAGAGTCGTCCTCGCCTACGTCCTCACCGTGGACATCGTGGCGGTGGCGCTGATCGTCGGTGTGATCGCGGCGATACCGGTGAGCTCCGCTGATCTGTTGCGATTCGGCCTGCTGATCGCGGGGGCGGTCGTCCACCAGGAGGCGGTTCGCCAGATCGAGTTACTGCGGGAGCGGGCGGTCGGCAGTGGCCTGCTCCCGAACCTGAGGTCATTGTGGATCTTCGCGGCTGTGCTATCGGTCCCGCTACCGTTGGTCTTCGCCGTGACCGTGGTGGTCTACCTGCATGCCTGGTGGCGGATCAGACCTGGCCGCCTGTACCGCGCGCTGTTCTCCGGCTCGACGATGGTGCTGGCGCCCGCTGCTGCTGTCGCGGTCCTGCAACTGGTAGGGCCCAACGGGTACCCGATCATCCCGCACGGCCTGCCCGGGCTCGTCGCCTTGATCGGCGCCGCAGCAGCATACTGGCTGGTCAATTTCGGGCTGGTGGTCGGTGCCGTGATGATGTCAGACCCGCTGCAGCCAGCCCGTCAGGCAATGGGCAACCCGAGCGATCAGGTCGTTGTCGCGGCCTCGCTCGGGCTGGGCGTCGCGCTCGCCGCCATGCTGGCCTGGCAGCCGTGGCTGGTCGCCGTCCTCATGATCACCGTGATCGCGCTGCACCGCGCGCTGCTGCTGCCGCATTTCCAGCAGGCCGCCCGCACCGACAGCAAGACTGGTCTGCTCACCGTGGGTTTCTGGCATGAGGTCGCCGGCAGGGAAATCGAACGGGCCCGCCGGCTCGGCGAGCCGCTCGGAGTGCTGATGCTCGACCTCGATCATTTCAAGTTGTTCAACGACCGGATGGGGCATCTTGTCGGCGATCAGGTGCTGCGCGCCGTTGCCGACGAGCTCCGCTCTGAGACCCGACCCTACGACCTGGTCGGGCGGTTCGGCGGCGAGGAGTTCGTGATTCTGCTGCCTGGAGTGGGAACCACCCAGATCGAGCACGTCGCAGACCGGATCCGGCTGCGCATCAGCCGGCTGTGCGTCCTGGTCCACGGCCCACACGACCGGCCGGTCACGGTGAACGGTATCTCGGTGTCGATCGGGGCGGCGGTGTGTCCCGACGACGGCAACGAGCTCGACCGCCTACTGCTGGCCTCCGATGATGCCCTGCTGGCCGCCAAAGCGGCCGGCCGCGACCGGGTCCGCCTCGCGACTCGCTGACCTTGTCCCCGCTCAGCGGAGAAGCTCTCAACCGCCGGGCTTGCGACCCACGGCCATGAAGGATGCGACGGTCATCCAAGGTCGGGTCGGGAGCGCGTCGACGCGCTCGAACGCGGCCGCCCACCTGCTCAGGTCTTTCGCAGTGGCGAGCCCGGCGGCCACCAGCGCATCCCGGGCGGCCCAGGCCGGCGGACGCATCTGTGGCGGAAAGCGATACACCGGGCCCCCGCTCCGGAAGGACTCGACCTGCAGCCCGGCGGTCTCGAGCAGGGCTCCGAGCGTCGGGCCGATGTTGATGTTGTTGCCGCGAGAGCGGTGCAGCTCGACGTAGCGGGCATTGAGATCGGCGATGTCAGGGTCATCGGGATGAAGCCGCATCGCGGCGGCGTCGACGTCGACGAGGTAGATCGCCCCACCCGGACGAGCAAGCTCGACGAGATGGGCGATTATCGCCGTCTCATGGCCGCCGTTGTGCGCCAGGACGTGGCGGCACATCACCACGTCGTAGCTGCCGGGATCGAGCCCAGTGGCGGCGGCCTCACCCACCCGCGCCGACGCCTGGGTGAGATCGGCGACCTGCTTGGCGGCGGCGGTGACGGCGCCGGCATCCAGGTCGACACCGTCCGCCCTGCCGCCGTCGCCGACCTCCTCGGCGAGCAAACGCAGGACGGCCCCCGGCCCGCAACCGATGTCTGCCACTTGCGCGCCGGCCACAATCCCGGCAGCCGCCCACTGGGCTCGCTCCTCGGCACGGGCGAACTCTGCCATGAGCCGGTAGCGTTCCCGCTCAGCTTCGGTGAGCTGCAGCGCGTAGGTCACCTTGATCTCTCCCGTCCTGTCCTGCTCAAACTAGGGCAGCGGGCCTGCCGACGAACACCCATAGCTGCACGAACGACTCGTTACGTCCTTCCGCTGAGGTATCCGGGCTACGTGGCGTTCGACGGCGGACGATCCGCTGCCGACTGGTCACTCAGGGGCGTCTGTGGATGGGGGTGTGGTGGACCTGGGGGGCTGGGCGTTCGTAGTGGTTGTGGGAGGCGGCGCGTCCGCGGTAGTCGTGGTGGTCGGAGGGCTCGTGGTACTCGGAGGGGGCGGTGGACTGGACGACGTAGGGGGTCTGGTCCAGCTGGTCCGCCAGCTCGTGGTCCATGTGGCCGGTGGTGGGGTGGTGGGCACAGTCGGGCCCGCCTTTGCGCCGGCGCCCGCTCCGGCGGGTGGTGCGGCTGTGGGGGTCGTAGGGACGGTCCCGCTGGAGTCGCTACGCGAGTTCCCGTCGCTATGCGAGTTCCCGTCGCTGCCGATTCCGGCCTCCGGTACGGGGATAGGGATGTCCGGTACGGGAGCAGGAGCCGGGGCAGGAGTAGAGGTTGCGGGCCCCGAGGTCCCCGCGTCCGCCGGCGGAATGGAGCCGCTGCGGGAGCTCAAATACGGCACGGCCGTCGCTCCCCCGGCCAGGACGAGGGTAAGCAGCCCCGCTGCGGCTACCTGCTTCACCTGTCGCGACCTGGCCCGGCGCCGCTCGAGGTCGGCAGCTTCGATGTCCGACGGGGCGACAGTCAGGGTTGGCCGATCCGGGACCTCCACCGGGGATCGCTCCGGGACGTCAAACCCTGTGATCACTACGGTCGGCGCCTCCCTGTCCGCGCTTGCGACCAGGACCTGTGTGTCCGTCGGGACATCCGCGCTGGCAGTGTCGGATTCGGCGGGTCTGGTCGGAAGTGCGAACAGGGCAGCTCCGAGTGCGATCGCAGCCGTGGGATCAGCATCAATTGCGACCGGCCGGCCGAGCTCGGCGGAGACGAGCTGCGCGACGAGCGGCACCCGTGAGGAACCACCAACCAGCAGCACCGTGTCGAGATCCTTCGGGTCGACGTCGGCCGAGCGCAGCGCCCGGCGCAGGGCCTCAACGGTCTCGGCCACCTGCGGGCGGATCAGATCCTCAAACTCGGCCCGAACCAGCCGTACCTGTGACTGGACCTCGGGGGCCAGTACCGAGATCGTCACCACGGTGTCGGCCGAGAGTGCTTCCTTGGCCTCGGTGCACTCGCGCCGCAGCCGAACGGTCGCGGCAAGCGTGGCGGGATCCTCCGGATCGAGTTCGCTCAAGGCCGGGACTTCGGCCACGACGTGGCCGAAGACAGCATCGTCGAAGTCCACGCCGCCTAGCCGGTCGATGCCCTCCGGCAGGCCCAGCACCGAGAATATCCCGGGACCGTCCTTGCGCACGACGGCCGCGTCGAACGTGCCACCGCCCAGGTCGTAGACCGCGATGGTGCTGCCGGTCGCGACCCGTTCCTGCATCGAGTAGCTCGCTGCCGCGGCCTCCGGCTCGGTGCGGAACATGACCTCCGGCAGATCGGCCGCGCGCAGAGCGTCCGCCATGATCCGGGTCTTGTACGTGCCCCAGCTGGCCGGATGGGTGATCGTGATGCCTTGGGCAGGTTCACCCTCGCGCTCGGCGACCCGGTCGACGACCCAGCGGACCACCATCGCAGCGATCTCGGAGGCGGAATGCGGAACACCGCCGATCACCATCGGGACCTCGTCGCCGATGCGCCGCTTGAACTCGCGTACCACCCGGTCAGAATCGGTCACGGCACGGCGTTCGGCGGCCTCCCCGACCACCACCTGGCCGTCCTCGCTCAGGTAGACCACCGAGCTCACGGCAGCGCCGCGGCTGCCCAGGGGTATCACCTCGGGGAGCGGACGTCGCCCGGCAACCTCGCGGCAGATGGCCGCGGCGGTGAAGGTGGTGCCCACGTCAATGCCGAGCCAGTAGCTCATCCTGGCGTGCCCCTAATCCTCGTCTTGCGGTGCCGGAGGCCCAGAGCAGGTTCGAGCGAATCTGGCACGGCGCTCGGCCTCCGTATCGCCGTTACGAGGCGTTCCGCTAGCGATACGGCGGGTCACCATCCCGATCTGATCCGCAGAGTCCTGACGGTGCCTGGGGCGCCAGCGCCTCAACCTGGCGGCCCCCGACTTCCTAACGCAGCAGGCCTCCACCCGGGTGCGATCCTGCTGGCCAGGGGGCGGGCGTCGCAGGCGGTGATCGATGCAGCTGAGCTGGGGCCGATTCCGGCGCGTTACCTCCGCAAACACGTCCTAACCCAGCTGGCCGCGGATCGCTCCCTTTTCGAACGCGGTCGAGTGGACTTGGAGATAATAGGCGGAGGGATCCTTGATGACGGCTTCGATCGTCTCCCGGGTGGCAACGACGCAATCTGAGACCGTGGTTTGCTCCCCAGCGAGGTTCTCGCCGTTGAAGAAATCGATCCAATGCGGGCCGTCCTTGCCGCGTTGGCCGGCGTGGAGATGGAAAGCGGTGACCATACCGTCGAGATTCTTCCACGTGATCTCGTAGCAGGCCTTCCCCTGTTGCGGGTCGAGTTTGAGCTGAGCGGAACCGCGCCCGTCTGGGTCTGCGGGGGTAACGGACTCCTGGCCGGTCAGCTGAACGGAGAATTGACGAACACCCTCCTGGTGTGCTGCGTTGACCTCGTGTGCCAACGCCTGGGTCGGCCCGGCGAGCACGAGGATCGATGAGGCGAACGCCAAGCATGCTCCGATGCGTCCCATTCCCCGGGCGCCTTTGCGATGCTGCATCTAGGCCTTCCTTTCTTCCGGTTCCACTTGCACGCTCGACCACTGCAGACATGGAGCCTGAGCCTCTCAAGGGTTCCCCCCGAAGTTACGTGGCAAGAGTGTAGCCACCGCTGCGGTCGCTTCGCGTTCTGGCCACCGCCACGCCGAGGTACTCTCGAGAAGGGCGAACGTGGCACACAGAAAACCATTGGGGTTATTCCGGCCTTCTGTACTGGCTCTCTGTGTGCACGACGCCAGCAATGCCTTGCGGCGGATCCTCGAAGCGCCACCCATGGGGGCGGTGACGTGTACCCCTCGTCACGTTGGGTAGCAGCAGCGAACCTACGGCCCGAGCCGACCGGACTGGGCTTCTAGGCTTCTGGGGATGAGTTACCCCCAGGGCGACCTGCGCCATCAGCTCACGCACGTCGGCGCGGAGGCCGTCCGCGCCGGGCTGGTGGTCGGATCGGGCGGTAACCTCTCGGCCCGCCAACCGGGCTCCGACCAATGCTGGATCACCGCCGCCGACACCTGGCTGGACCGGTTGCAGCCCGCCGAGTTCTCGCTGATCAGCATCCCGGACGGCGGGCTGCGTGGTGGGTATCCGAACCCGTCCAGCGAGTGGCGACTGCACACCGAGACCTATGCCCGACGCCCGGACGTCAACGCGATCGTCCATCTGCACCCGCAGACCAGCGTGCTGCTCACCGCGTTGGGTCACGACATCGCGCTGACCACCACCGACCACGCGTACTACCTGCGCGAGGTCGCCGCCATCCCGTTCGACCAGCCCGGCACCGTCGACCTCGCGGTAGCGGCCGCGGAGGCCGTGGCCGGCGGGGTCAACGCCCTGGTGCTCGGGCATCACGGCTGCTCGGTGCTGGCCGATTCGGTGGAGCTTGCGCACAAGCGGGCGGTCAACCTGGAGGAGGCCGCCCGCACGACCTACGCCGCGCTGCTGCTCACCGCAGGGGATCCCAGCCGGTTCCCGCAGGTGCCGGCGCGCTTCCTGGAGGCGGTCGGCCGGGGAGAGGCCTCGGCATGAGCGCCGGCGACTCATCCGGCATGGTGGAGGGATGCAGCCCACCGAGCCGTTGCGGTTGCGTCCGCCCCGTCACCTGGTGAGCCGCCGGGCCATCACCTGGTGGACCACCCAGGCCGCACTCGAGGTGACGGCCGTCCTGATCCCCCTGGCGGTCGGCCTGGTCGCCTGGGCCGACGCGCGGCCATGGCTGGCCGGGGTCACCGCCGCCGTAGTCGTCCTCGGCCTCGGCTACGTGCTGGTGATGCCGCGGTGGCGTTTCCGGGTGCACCGCTGGGAAACCACTGACGATGCCGTCTACACCTCGGCGGGCTGGATCAGCCAGGAGTGGCGGGTCGCGCCGATGTCCCGGATCCAGACGGTGGACACCGAGCGCGGGCCGCTGCAGCAGCTGTTCGGGCTGGCCACCGTCACGGTCACCACAGCATCAGCGGCCGGGGCGCTGCGGTTGGCCGGGCTGGACCACGCGTTGGCCGTGGACCTCGTCGAGCAGCTCACGGCAACCACGCAGGCGACCCCCGGAGACGCCACATGACCCCGGTCTGGCAGCGCCTGGATCCCCGGATGCTCGCCGTCACGCCGATCCGCCAGCTCGCCGGGTTCCTGCCGGTGATCGCAGTGGTGCTGGTGGTCGGCGTCGGGCAGGACGTCGGCGGGCGGGTCTACGGGTTGCTGGTGGGTGTGCTGGTTGTCGTGCTCGCTGGGGTGCTGCGCTGGTCGAGCACCCGTTACCGGATCACCAGTGAGCGCGTCGAGCTGCGCTCGGGCTTACTGTTCCGCAATGCCCGGTCCGTTCCACGGGACCGGATTCGTAGCGTCGACGTTACTGCCGGGCCGGTGCACCGGCTGTTCGGGCTGTCTGTGGTCAAGATCGGGACCGGGGAGCGCACCGAGGGCGACGGGTCTCGCGAGCTGAGCCTGGACGCGGTGTCCACGGCCGAGGCCGACCGTATGCGGCAGCGGCTGCTGGATCCCCTTGGTGCCGGTGACCCGGACCACTCAGGCGTCACGGTCCCGTCGACCGCGACCGAGCTGGCCGCGCTGAACTGGTCCTGGCTGCGGTTCGCACCGCTCACGGTGTCCAGTCTGGTTGCGGTGGGCGCCGTCGCAGGGGCGTTCGGCCAGCTCGCGGGCGAGCTCGGCGCCGACATCACGAATGTCGGCGGCATCCGCGAGAAACTGAGCATCGCCCCGCTGTGGCTGGGCGTCTCCGTATTCGCCGTGCTGGTGCTGGTGATCGCACTGGTGGGCTCGGTACTGATCTTCGTCGAGGCTTGGTGGGGGTTCCGGCTGGTTCGCGAGCAGGGCGGCACCCTGCGGATCCGCCGGGGACTGCTCACCACCCGGTCGGTGTCGCTGGAGGAGCGTCGAGTGCGCGGGGTCGAGGTGATCGAGCCGCTGCTGCTACGGATCGGAGGTGGGGCGCGCACCATCGCCGTGGCCACCGGGCTGGGAGGTGGCCACAGCCAGGGCACTCTGCTGCCGCCCGCGCCACGTGGCGAGGCGCATCGAGTATCGGGGGTGGTGCTCACCGAGGACCCCTCCCCCACCTGCACGTCGTTGCGCAGGCACCCGCTTGAGGCGCTGCGGCGGCGGCTGGTCCGCGCGGTGGCGCCGGTGCTGGCGGGATCCGCGGTGTTGTGGCTGGCTCCGGTGCCGACCTGGGTGGCGTGGGTGACGCTGGGCTTGCTGCCGGTGACGGTGCTGCTCGCACTGGACTCCTATCGCAACCTGGGACATGCGCTCACCAGCCGCTACCTGGTCACCCGGCATGGTGCCGGCGTGCGCGCCACGGTGGCACTGCAACGCTGCGGGGTGATCGGCTGGACGGTGTCGCAGTCGTTTTTCCAGCGCCGAGCCGGGTTGGTCACCGTAACCGCGACCACCGCAGCCGGGGGCG
>JBOHFU010000126.1:0-8410 GCA_050699675.1 Pseudonocardiaceae bacterium | reverse complement strand
TGGGCCTGCTCGGTGCTGTTTTCGGCGCAGGCGCGCTGCTGCCGCGTTCGGCGCTGGCCTCCGCAGCCCCGGGTGACGCGCTCCCGGACCTTGTGGACACGCTGCGTCCGGTGCTCGCTGAGCTCGCCCGCGACACCATGAACGGCCTGAGCGTGTTCGCCTTGCCGGGTCCCGACGAGTATTCCCGGGCCCAGGGCACCCCACGGTCGGGACCCGGCGGGCTGGAGGCGAAAACCACCGACTTCCTGATCGACTCGCTGGACAACTTCGTGCCCTACCCGGATGAGATCGCCCGGCCGGTGGCTCAGGCCTTCGCCACCGCCCTGGTAGACACCGGCAGCCCGCTGCCTGGTCTGGACCGGCTGCCGCTGGAAGCGATGCGGCTGGACGAGGGGCTTCGGCTGTTGCTCGCCAACGATGGCACGCTGCCGCTCTCATTCGCGATCGCCGGCCTGCTCAACCTGCTCGCCACGCAGGTGAATCCACTCGCGGTGAACGGGCCGTTCCTGTCGCCGTTCGCTCGGTTGTCCTATGCCGACAAGGCGCGGGCCTTCGCATTGCTCGAGGGACCCGATGCCGACCTGGTCGCCCGGCTCGACACCGAGTTCCCGGAACCGTTGCGGGACTCGGTGTCCGGCCTGCTGCGGTTCGTCGGCGGCGCGCTGCTCGAGTTCGCCAGCTTCGGCGCCTACAGCGAGCACGCGGTGTTCGACCGCGCAACCATGCAGCTGAGTGGGCAACCGGTCGGGTGGCAGCTCTGCCGATTCCAGCCGGACGGTCCGGTCGAGGGCTGGGACGACCTGATCGGCTACTACCAGGGTCGCACGGAGGTACGTGACTGATGCGTGACGTGATCATCATCGGTGCGGGTGGCGGTGGCCCCGTCATGGCCAAGGAGCTCGCCGCCAGGGGGCTGGACGTGCTGCTACTGGAGGCCGGGCCCCGGCACGACAAGCCACGCGAGCAGTGGACCCACTTCGAGAACGACGCCAACAACCCGCTCACCGGTTTCTTCCGGCTCGGCCCCACCGACCGGTCGAAGCCGGCGTGGTTCCGGGAGTGGGCGCAGAACTCGTTCGTCTGGCAGATCTCCGGGGTCGGCGGTACCACGCAGCACTACTACGGCAACTGCCCACGGGCGTATCCGGGGGTATTCAACGACTACTCGGGCGCGGACCGGGGCGAGTACGACGTTGACCACCGCTTCCCGTTCGGCTACTCGGAGCTGGTCCCCTATTACGAGTGGGTGGAGACCACCCTTCCCGTGCAGACGGCTGCGATGGGCACCAAGGAGCAGACCTGGTTGCGCGGATGCGAGACGCTCGGCCTGCCCGTCCAGACGACTAAGACGACCACCCGGCCCTCCTACCGGCCGCAGGAGAACGCGATCCTGCAACCGGGCGGGAACGCGGGCACGACCTCGGACCGCAACCTGCTGATCTATCCCAAGGCCACCGGTTGCACCTTCTGCGGGTACTGCTTCCAGGGTTGCATGCAGCCGGTCGCAGCACCCCGCAACCGGTTCGCCAAGCGTTCCACCGACAACAGCTACGTGCCGATGGCGGTGACCGCGGACGTATGGGCGCCGGGCGGCCGTCCGGTGGAGCTGATCACCGATGCCTACGTCACCCGGATCCACACCGAACAGCGCGCCGGGGGGCTCAGTGCCACCGGCGTGACCTGGCGGGACAATATCTCGGGCGACCGGCGCCGAGAGGACGCGAAGGTCGTGGTGATGGCCGGTGGGTGCACGGAGAACCCCCGGCTGTGGTTCAACAGCGAGCTGCCGAACCCGAACGACTGGGTCGGCCGGGGATACACCGACCACTACTTCGACTGGCTGATCGGATCGTTCGACCGCCACACCGGCAACTCGAAGGGCGTCGGCTCGTCGGCCCGGCTGGACTGGCCCGGTTATGGCGGCCTGGAGAACGTCGGCCTGCCGCCGGCGCTGGAGGCGTTCGCCGCGGCGCTGTCCGACAGCGGCATCCGCGGCCAGTACGACAACGGCCACGGCCTGACGGGCCCCTGGGACGGCCCGGCCGGCCGGGTGTTCGGGCCGGAGCTGCGCGACCTGCTCGAGGGCGGGATCGACAACGTGCTCAACACGCTGGTGATCACCGACGACGACGTGGAACCGGACAACAGGGTCACGCTGTCCGCCTTCCCGGCCGATGAGAACGGGCCGGTCCCGAAGGTCCGGTTCCGGCAGTTCAAGCGCAGCGCCCGCACCCAGCGCAACCGGGAGTTCCTGGCCCGCAAGGCCGCCGACCTGCTGCGCGGTGCCGGCGCGCGGAAGGTGTTCCGGATCAACTGGGCGCCACTCATCCTGCACGTGCAGTCCTCGATGCGGATGGGCGAGTCGGAGCGCGACTCGGTGCTGGATGCCAACGCGGAGAGCCGCGCGGTCAAGCGGTTGTTCATCGCGGACAACTCGGCACTACCCAACGGGCTCGGTGGCCCGAACCCAACCCTGACCAACCAGGCGCTCGCCACCCGCACCGCGGAGAAGATCTTCCAGCTCTACTTCGGGGGCGATCCCTGGGTGCGAACCGAATCGCCCGTGGTGTCGACCGATCCACGTATCAGCGGGCGGCTCACGCAGCTTGGCCTGTGAGCGGCCGCGACTGATCCGTAGGATGTCGCCACTGGTGAGGCGGCTCGGGTGTGGGAGCGGCGCGGTGGCGACAGAGTTCTTCTCGATGACGAGCTGGCGCGGCTGCGGTCGTGGCCCGCTGAGATCGGTCCGGGTGACCTGCGCGAGTGCGGTCACCCGCAGCGACTTGCGCGTACTTGCCCTTCAAGTACCGCCAACGCCCTGTGCCGCTGTCGTTAACCGCCGCCAACCCGCCGGGCATTGCTCGGGTGGCTTGCCCCGGGGCCGCACCTGGACCGCGGCCGGGTTGGCTGTTGTTAAGGGCAGCCCGTGACCGGGTTGGCGGTACTTGAAGGGCTACCGACCTGGAGTGCGCTGAGCATCCCGGTTACTGCGGAGGGCCAGGTGAACTCCTCGGCGCGGGCGCGGGCAGCCGCCCTGCGGGACGGCTCGGGCGCATCGAGCAGTCGGCTGACCGCATTCGCGAAGGCGGTCGCGTGATCAGCCACCGCAGCACCGCAGGCCGGACGGATGATCTCGCGCAGCGCAGAGGAACGCGACACCACGACGGGGGTGCCCGAGGCCAGCGCCTCTAGAGCAGCCAACCCGAACGTCTCGTGCGGCCCTGGGGCGAGCGACACGTCCGAGGTGGCGAGCAGCTTGGCCACATCTGCCCGGCCCGGCACGAACCCGAGGAAGGTGACCGGCAGCCCGGCCGCCCGCCGCTGCAGGGCCGCCCTGCGCGGGCCGTCACCGGCGATGACCAGCCGCACCCGCTGCCCCGACTCGTGTAGTTCGGCGATGGTGTCCACGGAGCGCTCCACGTGCTTCTCCGGCGACAGCCGCCCGCAGTGCACCAGCATCACCTCAGCACCCCGAGCCAGCTCGGCACGCAGCGCGGTGTCCCGGGCCGACGGCGCGAAGGTGGCCAGGTCCACCCCCAACGGGACCTGGACGACGTTGCGCGAGCCGATCCGGTCGAACTCCTCGCGGGCGAAGCCGGTGGTGCACACCACCGTGTCGTAGGAGGCCGCCATCCGGCGGTTCGCCCAGTCAGCCACCCGGCGAGCCGCAGAGTCGGGCAAGAGGAACTGGTGCAGCAGCCGGTCCAGACGTTCGTGCGAGAACACCACACTGGGCACCCCGTGGGCAGCCGCCCACCGGCCCATTCCGCGCAGGGTGAGGCGGTCGGATACCTCGACACGGTCCGGGCGCAGCCCCTCCAGCAGCGCTCGCACCCGCCACGGGTCGACCGCGCGGTACCCACCGGTGCCCGGGATCTTCGCGGCCGGCAGGGTGATCCGCCGCACCCCGCTGGGCATCAGCTCGTCGGTCCGCCGGTGTCCGGGCACCACGAGCACGACCTCGTGACCAAGGGCTGCATACCCGGCACCCAAGTGGTGCAACGCGGTGCGCAGCCCACCAGACCGCGGGCCGTAGAAATTCGCCAACTGGACAATGCGCATCGATCTCAGGCCGCCCGCCGGCTATCCGAGGACAGCCCAGTCACCTCGGCGTAGTGCCCGAGCAACTCGTCGCAGAGCGCGGGCCAGGTGCGCCGCAACACTGAGCGGCGGGCGGCGATGCTGTACCGGGCCCGCAGCTCCGGATCGTGGGCAAGGGTGCGGACCGCGCCGCGCAGCGCCGCGCCGAAGGTCTCGTCGGCATCGGCCCTCCCGGTCTCGGGTAGCAGGAAACCGGTGCGGCCGGGGGTGACCAGGTCCCGGGGGCCGCCCGCGTTCGGAGCGATCACCGGCAGGCCCGAGGCCAGCGCCTCCTGAACTGCCTGGCAGAACGTCTCGAAGGGTCCGGTGTGCACGAAGACGTCGAGGCTGGCATACGCCTGCGCCAGCTCGTCGCCGGTCTTGAACCCCAGGAACGTGGCCCTGGGCAGCCGCTTGGCCAGCTGGCGGCGGTCCGGGCCGTCACCCACGATGACCAGCGCAACCCCGGGGGCATCCTGCAGTGCGGACAGGCGCAGCACCTTCTTCTCCGGCGCCAGCCGGCCGACGAAGCCGACCAGCACCTCGCCGTTGGGGGCCAGCTGCGCGCGCAACTGCTCCGCACGGCGGGAGGGGCAGAAATGTGTGGTGTCCACGCCGCGGGCCCAGCGGCGCACCCGCGGTATGCCGTGGGCGTCCAGCGCCGCCGCCGCGGAGCTGGACGGGGCAAGCGTGCGGTCGGCGCCACTGTGTACCCGCCGGGTCCAGCGCCACGCGGTGCGCGCCGCGAAACCCAGCCCGTAGGAGTCGGCGAACCCGGCGATGTCGGTCTGGTAAATGGCCACTGTGGGTACTCCGAGCCTGCGGGCGGCCCACAGTCCGCGCGCTCCGACGATCACCGGGGAGGCCAGATGGACGATGTCAGGGTGGAAGTCCCGCAACGCGGTGACGATCTTGCGGGTGGGCACGCCGACCGGCACCGAGTCCACTACCGGCAGGTCCAGTGCCGGCACTCGCACCACCGGAGCGCCGTGGTAGCTGTCCGGACCTGCGCCCGGGGCGATGACCAGCACCTGGTGCCCACTGCGGACCAGATGCTGTACCACCTGGACCACCGAGTTGGTGACGCCGTTGATGACAGGCAGGAAAGCCTCGGTCACGATCGCGACGCGCATGCCGCCGACCGTGTCGGGTGCGGTCTCCGAGGAAGCGAAGCGACCATGTCGCACCGCGGAACTCCTGACGAACACCTCGTACCGCGTCCTCCGGGACGCATCCGCACCCTACGCAGTGCCGGTATGGCGCCGACGGCGCAACCACCAGGTAGCCGGCACCACCAGGGCCCACAGCGTCACCAGTGTGACCGCCGCAGGCGCCACGCCGGTCACCCAGGTCCGCCCGGCGACCCGCACCTGCTCGGGGTCGGCGCGGTCGTACTCCACCCGCACCAGCTGTCCCACCTGCAGCCCCGACGGATAGGCCACACCCTCCTCCGGGCTGTACACCTGGCCGTCGGGCACGGCGAACTGCACCAGCGTCCGCATCGAGGTCACCGCGAGCACCTGGGCCGTGGCGTAGCCGGTGCGGGCGTCGATCTCGGCATCATCGATAGCCGCTCCACCCAGTGCCAGCACGATGAGGCCGGTCAACACCCCGGCCACAGCGAGCAGCACCCACGACACCGGTCGGCGCCACCGGCCGAGATCCGGTCGTCGGTCCCCGGTCACCGCAGCGGTCATCCGGCCGAGGGTAGCCGCCGCAGCGCTCCATCGACGCACCCGCCGCGGCGCACGGTGCGCCCTAATACGCTGACGGCGTGACCACCGCCCCGCTGACCGATCGGCTGGTCGTGCGCTCGCACCTGGTGCCCGGGGATGTCGACCTGCTCGACCTGTTGCCCTCCCCTCGTGGGGTGCTTTCCTGGGTGCAAGCCGGTGAGGGGTTGGTGGCCTGGGGCGAGGTGGCCCGGGTGTGCACCGAGGGACCGCACCGCTTCGCCCGCGCGCAGGACTGGTGGCAGTCCTTCTGCGCACAGCTGGACACCTATGATGAGGTGGGCCTGCCCGGCAGCGGCCCGGTAGCCTTCGCCAGCCTCGCCTTCGACGACTGCCCGGGCAGCTCGGTGCTGGTGGTGCCGCGGGTCGTGGTAGGCAGGCGACACGGTCTGACCTGGGTCACCGAGTTCGAGACCGGTACCGTGACCGGGCCGGTGGTACCGGTGCGTCGCCCCCGCGGTCTGTGCTACTTCGACGGTGAGCTGCCGGTGACCGCGTGGCGCGATGCGGTGGCCCGCGCGGTGTCGCGGATGCGCAACGGGTCGGCGCCGGCGAAGGTGGTGCTCGCGCACGACCTGCTTGCGGTCGCCGACGAGCCGCTGGACCCCCGGTTCCTGCTGCACGGGCTGGCCGCCCGGTACCCGTCCTGCTGGACGTTTGCGGTGGACCAGCTGGTGGGCGCGACCCCGGAGCTGCTGCTGCGCCGGCGAGGCACCGAGGTGCTCTCGCGGGTCCTGGCCGGAACTACCTGGCCGCATAACGGCACCGACAACGGGGCGCTGGCTGTCGAGCTACTCGGCTCGGCCAAAGACCGCGATGAGCACTGCTATGCGGTGGACTCGCTGGCCCAGGCGCTGCGGCCGTTCTGCACCGATCTGGTGGTTCCCACCGCACCCAGCGTGCTGCAGCTGCGCAACCTGCTGCACCTGGCCACCGAGGTGCGCGGGGTGCTGCACCCGGCCGGGCCCCCGCTGCTCACCTTGGCCGACGCATTGCACCCCACCGCCGCCGTCGGCGGCACCCCTACCCCGGATGCGGTCAGCACGATCGGGGAGCTAGAGGCGATGGACCGGGGGCGCTACGCCGGCCCGGTGGGTTGGGTCGACGCTGCGGGAGACGGTGAGCTGGGCATCGCGCTGCGCTGCGCCCAGGTCGTTGGCCGGTTCGCCCGGTTGTTCGCCGGCTGCGGGATAGTGGCCGGCTCGGACCCCGACTCGGAGGTCGCCGAGGCCGCCGCGAAACTCGTCCCGATCCGCGACGCTCTCGAAGGCGTGGACTGACGCCTTGAGAGTGGCGGTTCCGGTCGGTCAGGAGCGCCAGGTACGGTCGCTGACCAGGTCATGAGTGGCGCTGGGCTCGACGACGAGGCTGGCGACTAGCGGTATGCCCAGGAGGTGGCCCGCCGCCACGAGGCGCCTGGTGACGGCGCGGTCGGCGTCGCTCGGCCCGGTGTCCTTGAGACGGTTGTGGCTGAACACGACGCCTCCCGCGCCGAGACGGACGGCGTGCTGGAACACGCGGTCCGGACGGACGCTGACCCGGTCACGGCTGCCCGCTCCCACGATGATCTCCTGACCGACGGATCCACCGACCAGCGGCCACACGAGAGCGACCTCCACACCGAAGCCGTCGCCGATCAACCGGGCACGCTCCTCGATGGCATCCAGGGCGGGTAACCAGATGTCGACGGCAGTCACGGGATCCCCCGCAAGATCTCGACCGGCGCGACGGCGCCGGTCAGGAAGTCCTGGCGCACCTCGCGGACATGCTCGAAGCCGATCTGAGGGACGTACCACCGGAGAAAGACGGAGGTATCCACGACAAAGCGGTCAGCCACGGGGATCGTCCCGGAACCGGGATAGCTCCTCGTCGATCCCGGTGACTCCCTGCATCTGTTCGCTGATCGCGTCCATCAACGCGATGATCTCCTCCGGCGTGCGGCGCCGAGGGGCCGGGAGAGACTGCAGGTACTCCTGGCGCCGCGCCTCGAACACGACATCGACGAGCTGGCGTAGGGTCCGCAGCTCCGCGGCGTGGCGGTCGAAAAGATCTTCGTCGACGCGCAGGTAGGACCACCGCACTCTGCTCGTGGCGCTCGCGTCGCTGGCCCACAGCACGGCCCGGGCGTCCTTTCGCGGGACATCGAGGTCTACCAATCCCTTGGTCTCGATGATCATGCAGCTTCCGCTGGCCAGGCGGACCACGAAGTCGGGGTAGTAATAGGCGAGATGTCCCCCGTCTCTGCGGTACTCCAGCGAGAAGCGCACTTCGCGGGCTAGCTTGGCGAACGCGGCGACGTCGTCGCAGCGGTCGAGGAACCCGCAGAACTGCACCTCGAAACCGCTATCACAGGGCTGAGCCGAGAACACAGACTTCTCGACGGCGGCGGTCTGCCGGCTCCACAGGAACGGCCTCGTCCAGGACAACAGCAACGGCTTGGGTTCCGCGGCGGCGGTTCCTGCAGTCAGCGTCCGATCGTTGATCGCGTGGGCGAGTGCTTGCAGGACCGTTTCCCTGGCCGCCGGCTCGCGGAGCGCCTGGAGCACCAGCGGATCCCCGACGTCGACCGGGCCACCGAAGGCGCGGCGTTCGAGGTA
>JBOHFU010000125.1:0-8431 GCA_050699675.1 Pseudonocardiaceae bacterium | reverse complement strand
TTGCTGAGCCAGACCGTCGGCCACCCGGCGACGGTGCGCGACGGCATCGGCGATTCGCCGCTCGGTGGTGGGGTCCATAGTTGCGCGTTGGGCGTCGACTGCTGCGGGGTCGTGCTCCAGGTGCACCCGGCGACGGCACCGGGTGACCACGCCCGCGTCAAGCAGCACTGCTGAGTCCACGGCGTCAGACTAGATCCCGGGACCGACAAATGTGCGTTTCCCAGCGAGGCTAGCCTGGCCGGGCATGGCGGTCGGGTACCACACCGACCGCGCGACCGTGCGGACCCTACACGGCCACCCCGTCATGGAGACGACTGAATGTCCAAGAAGTGGATCTACGCGAGGTACCTGCTTGCCCTACTGGCGCTGGTGGGGTTGGCGCTGCTGGGTAGTGGTGGCGCCGCGGCCGCGCACAACGAACTGATCGGCAGCGACCCGGCGGACGGTGCCGAGGTGGCGACCAGCCCGGCGCGGGTCAGCCTCACCTTCAACCTGCCCGTTCAGCGTGGATTCAGCACCGTGACCGTGACCGGGCCGGACGGCATCCAGTGGCAGGCCGGTGCCCCGGCCGAGGCCGGTGCCGTGGTGTCGGCGCCGGTCCGCCCGCTGGGACCGGCCGGTCGGTACACGATCGCGTACCAGGTACTCTCCGCCGACGGTCACCCGGTGCGCGGTGCGATCGGGTTCACCCTCACCACCCCAGGCACGGGCGCCGCGGCTGCGTCGCCTCCGGCCGCGGACCGGTCCGCTATCGCCCCGCCCGCTACCGCCGCCCAAACCGGGCCTGATGGCAACCCCGTGTGGCCGTGGTTAGTCGGGGCCGGTGTTCTGCTGGTGGTCGGCGTGGCAGTGGCGCTGCGGGTCAGTCGGTCCAGCTGAGGAACCCGTCCAGCCGAGGAGCCTGGGTCGGCGCCACCCCGGTCATCACAGCGGCTGCTCCACCGGAACCTGCCGCATGGTGTCGAGATCGGTGAGTGTGCGCTCGACGCGGTGTCGCAACTCGCGGCGGCTGATCCAGCCCCGCCCGTAGTACCGGTGTTCTTGGGCGAGCATCGCGAGTAGCGCGAGGGCCTCAGCGGGCCTCCCACGCTGCTGCTCCGGCAGCTGGCGGATGAACTCCAGTTCGGTGTCGACCAGTTTGTCCAAATAGTCGGCTTCACGCTTCCCGCTGCGGCGGCGCAGCGACTCGAAGAGGCTCCAGGCGCGCCGCGGCACGGCCTGGTGCCAGGGGATCCCGCTCGACTGTCTTGCCACCACACACCGCCCTGGAGTAGTCCGGTTGGTTGTGATGACAATCGCCGGACGGGCACCGGACGTTAGCCGCCAGACCGAATCACGGCGCCCTGTTCACTGGGAGTCCATATCACCGGGGGCGCAGCCGCGCTGCCGCCAGCAGATCGGGGTCCACCCGCCCACGGCCCTCGGCGTGCCCGATCCGGGTGAAGGGCACCATCAGTAACGGCTGCTCATCGCCGAGGAGGTCGGAATAAACCGGATGGAAGCCACGATGGTCCAGACTCACCAGAAACTCGGCGCACAGCAGGCCCCGACCGTCCAGGCATCCCGTGCCGTGCCATGGCAACAGTGTCGAGCCACCGAGGTAGGAGAAGCCGCTGCAGCCCGGCCGGGAAGCCACGGTCGCAAGCCGGACGTGTGGCGGATAATGCCGGGTGACCCATGCGGCGGCGTCGGCGAGGGAGGCAGCGAGGTAGTTGACGGAATCCTGCCACGCCGACGCGACCACCTCCCGCCGGGCCGAGGCGAGGTCAGGGGACAGGTCCGGGTCGACGTACCTGTCGGGCCAGGCGAGCACTTCACAGGCCCACCGGCGCGGGTCGGCGCCAGCTGGAGCCGGCACCGGCACCGAGTACACCAGCGAGGACAGGATGTCGCGAAACGACGGCAGGCCAGCCAGCAATCCGGCAGGCAGCGCTTGGGCCAGCCGCTGGTCGGCCCGGCCAGCACTGTCCAGCGAGCGCGGGCTGGGGGCCAGCAGCGAGATCAGCTCACGGAACGTGCGACGGTACTGCTCACGTCTGCTCCACTCCCGCGGGCCGAGCAGCCGTTCGACGTAGCAGGACTGGTCGTAGAAGAGCACCGAGTCGCCCAGCCCGAGCAGTTGGGCGTAGCGTCGCAACTGGCGCCGGTAGCGCCAGATCTCCGCTGAGGCGCGCGGACGCGAGTAGCCACCGTCGTTGAGCACCACCACGCGTGCACCGGGCGGGTACAGCGCCGTGAAGGCTCCGTGCAACTCCTTGAGCCGCAGCAGCGCCCCGAGTTCGGCCAGGTCCGGCCAAGGCCCAGCGGCCTTGAGGCCATTGTCGTGCTGCTTGAACGGGAAACCGCTGGCCAGGATCGTGACCGGTCGCCGGGCTTCGACGAACGGCGCGATCTGTGCCATCGCGGTATCCAGTGGGAAGCAGGAGCGTGAGCCCTTGAGAAACCGTGACCGAGTCAGGATCCGGTGCAGCCCCGCCACTACATCCCTCGGCTCGTATGGAGACCAGCCACCCGTCATAGTGACCAGATGCGCCATGGCGTTGTCAGCGAGCCGAGCCGAGGCGGCCTCCGAGCTGGCTTGCAAAGCACTCAGCAGTGCTTGGAGCTCTTCGCGGTTCAGCCGAACGGGCCTGCGGTCCACCCAGATCGAGGTGTGCAGCAGATCCAGCGGCAGCGCGCGCAGCGACCGAGCGTGCGAGATGGTGACTGTCGTGGCGCCCCCGCCGACTGCACTGCCGCCTTCGGTTCGGGGCGGAATGAGCACTCCCGCCCTCGATGAGGGAGCCAACGACACAGAGGTCGACAGTATACGCCCGGGTGGATCTACGCATCCCCCAGTTGCACTGGCTCAGTAGTTGAACTTTCAGCGGCAGACGCTCTGCCAGCGGTCGGACAGTCGCCCAGCCCGCAGGCTGGCCATCCGGCGGTCGAACTCTGCCTGCACGGCTGGCGAGGAACCAACTCGGGGGAATACCCCGGCGATCAACTTGAGGTCGCGAATACCGTGCAGCACCTCGAAGCCCTCCCAGCCCCGCACGTCGAACCCGTAGGTCTGGATGAAGTCGCGCTGGTGGGCGGCGGGTCTGCTGAACCGGACGTCGGATACCGCCACCGGGGTCAGGTCCCACTCCGGCGGCCCGATAGCGCACGAGTCGAAGTCGCACAGCACCGGGCCGCTCGGTCCGGGGATGACGTTGCCCAGATGGGCATCGCCGTGCAACACAGCCGTAGGGAGCGCGAAGTTCAGCTCTGCGACGGCGGCGGCCAGCTCGGCACTTCGGCCCAGCAGGAAGTCGCGGTCGGCGCTGGACATCGAGGGGGTGTGCCGCATCCGATTGTCGAAATCGGTGAGTGGATCCCAGTTCGGCAGCGCCCGGCAGGGCGTCGGTACTGCATGTACCGCCCGCAGCAGGCCGGCCAGGTTCGCACCGCCCGGTGGCGGACCGGTCGGCGGCACCACCTGCCACACGGTGGCGACGTGCTCCCCGGCGTACACCGGCTGCGGGATACCGGGGAGCAACCGAATGGCCGGCACGTCGTGTTCGGCGAATGCCGTCGCGGCGGCAACCGCTAGCTTGGCGCGCGGGACGTAGGAGGGCAAGGTGACCAACCGGATCACCACCGGATCCCGGGACAACCGGAATAGCGCGTTGTTGACGTTGCGCAGCAACGTAGCCCCGGTGGGGTCCAAGCCGAGTTCGTTGCACACCGCCAGCAGTCCGCTGACGAGTCGCTGAGCCCGGGGGCGGGTCGAGAGCGCCGTCACGGCAGCTTGCCTCATACCCCGCGGAACTGCCGGATCAGATGAAAGAGATGACGGGCATCCGCATTACTGGACCGTCGCCCCGCCTCCTCCTCCAACGGTTTCAGCCGGTCAGTCACCCGCGTCGACTTCAGGCCGGTGGCCAGTGTCAGGGCATCCCGACCGATCCGGACACCGTGGTCGACGTCGCCCTGGCGAAGGTGGTTGGTGGCCAGCGCAGTGAGCGTGAACGTCCGGCTACGGCTCATCGGCTCGCCGTATTGGGCCAAGGACTGGTTGAGCGCGGGGATCGCGATGGCCGCATGCTTCACATCGATTGCCGAGAGCACGGTGTGCACCGTTCCGATCATCGCGTTCATGTCGGTCTGGTCGTAGAACCGGGCCCAGTCGGGCACATCGTCGGGATCGGCCCGGGCCAGCTCGTCCCGGGATCGGACGAGCAGTTTCTTGGCCTGCTCTTCCTTGCCCATGATGGCGTAGGCCCACGCCTCGTTGCCGCACAGCACCGCGACAGCCAGTCCCGATCCGGAGTCCTGCGCGGCGATCTGGCCCAGCTGGAACCACTTGAGTGCGTCATTGGGTTCGTCGTGGTGTAGGTACACCCGGCCGATTCGGTACATGATGTTGGACATCAGGCCTGAGTCCCCGGACTGCTTGGCGAATTCCAGGGCAGTGGCGAAGTGGCTGCACGAAGAGTCCAGCAATCCCACGTCGAAGGTGGTCCATCCAGCCAGGTTCTGCAGATCGCCCAGCGCCCGGAACAGCCGCGTCCGGACCACGTCCTTGGCTGAGGCGGACAGCAGGCGCTGTGCCCAGGACAGTTGGGCGACGACCGCGTCACGGCACGCGCCGCCACCGAACCGATAGTCCAGGGCGCGCATAGCCCTGGTCGCTGCCTCAACTTGCTTGACATCGGTCATACCGATGTTGCTAGGTGCCGGCGTCTGGGAAGGGCTGGGCAGCCACTTCCCACTGTCGGCCCCGAGCACAGCGGTGCCGAACATCACGGCGGCTCCGTGCGCCAGGAGCTTCCGGCGCTTCACTGACTCATCCTCCTCAACCTGCGCGTCGTCGGGTGGTCCGGCCATGCTCGTCGCAGTCGCGTCGTCGTAGGCGAGACCCATGTACCCCCGTGGGATACCCAGACCATCAGAAATCCGCGCAAGCACGTCGTAGGCCATGACCTGGCGGCCCTTGAGGATCTCGGAGACCTCAGACTGCGACTGCCCGGTCAACGCAGCGATTTGCCGTTGCGAAATACCTACCCGCCGGAGCAGCCGGTAAAGGGAGCTGATGTCGCGATCCACCAGCACCCGCTTCATGTCTGCTTCCTCCCAGACCTCGGGAGACAGCGGGTGGTCCTGCGGGTCGGTCACGTTCATCTAGCCCCCTTGCCGTCCGACAGGCGACGCATGCAGCGTAGGCATGCGCGTAGTTGCTGGTGAAGAGCACTTCGGCAAAGCTGATCGGCGCCACCTATCAGTTTGCGCCGCTCACCGTCGTAGCATGTCCGATCGGCGCAGCGCAGGGTCATAACGGGTTTAGTACCGGGGACTATGTGCGTGTGAGGTTGCGGGACTGGGCCGTGTGTGAGCGGAAAAACCCGATGCGCAGCCAGGAAGGTGGCGAGGTGGACCGGGTTCTGGGCCAGATCCTCCGGCAGGCGGTGTGGGACCGGCTCGACATGCTCGACGAGCTGGCGAGCAGCGCCGATAACGGGTCGCTGCTTTCGGTGGCACGAAGCGAGCTGCCGCGTTTGACCAACGGGTGGCGTGCTCTGCTCGCCACCCATGCGCCGGATCTTCGAGGCCGTTGTCCGGAGTGCTCGAGCCGTTGGCGCCCCCATGCGTCGCCGTGCAGCGTGTGGCGAGCCGCCCACGAGCACCTCGTCTCCGCCGAGGCTGCGCCTCAGGCTTCGTTGGCCGCGTCTCCCGTTCCCGCGGGAGTGGCGTAGCACGATTGACGCTACCTCAACTCTATAGAGCTGGCGGTTCATCGCCTTCGTGGTCCTCCCCCCACCCACGAGGGCTTGAGCAGCCGCCAAGTGGCCGGTGATCCGGCGAACGTCCGTGCCCCCGACCGCGATGTCGAAGGATCACCGGCCACACCAAATCCGTTCCCGCAACTCCACAGCTCCCACAACTCCATAGCCTGGACCCACCCCGCTCCCCACCGAGTGGAGTGCCGCGCCGGTGGCACCGTCGTTGCCTGACCGACCGCCACCGCGAACGTTGGTCCGATGACTGCCGGATCCCACCGCCCGGTGCCCTAACTTCGAATCGCCTGGTTCGAAATCGCCTGGTTCGAAAGGCTAGGGCACCGCAGGCCCGGGGAATCCCCTATCCGGCGCCGGACGCGTGCAGCGCAGGCACCCGCAACGGGGCGGGGCCGTTCGAGAGGAACGGCCCCGCCCCGCAGTTCCGTACCGCGACGACCGTCCGTCGGCGCGCCGGTTCGGCCCTGCGTCCCCCGCGGACACCACCGCACCGCATGGTCCACTTCGGTCAGCGGCCATGATGTTGCGGCGAGTGGACACCCCAAACGGGTGATCCCGCATGTGACCTCTAGCCGCGGACTAAGCCAGACACCGCACCGGCGATCGGGGTGTCCCCGCCGATCACCTCCAAGGTGAGTCCCGCGCTACGCGGCTCGTCGAGCAGCGCGAGCAGCACGGCGGCGACGTCAGCCCGGCTGATCTCGCCGTGCTGCCCCGTCGGCAGGCCAAGCCGCACGTTGCCGGTGGGTTCGTGGCTGGTCAGTGTGCCGGGCCGGAGCACCGTCCAGTCCAGATCGCGAGCCCGTAGGTCGAGCTCGGAGGCCGCTTTGGCCTGCAGGTAGGCTGCGAATACGTCGCTGGTCCCGGCCGGCGGAGCCCATCCGGGATCATCCACGTCTATCCCCAGGGAGCTGATCAGCAGGTAGCGACGGACCCCGGCGCGCTGCGCCGCGTCGGCCAGCAGCGCAGCCCCGGCGCGATCCACCGTGTCCTTGCGGGGAATTCCGCTGCCTGGCCCCGCACCTGCGGCGAATACCACGGCGTCAGCGCCCTCGAGCTGCTCAGCGAGCTCCGCGGATCCGCCGCTCTCCAGGTCGAACACCACTGCCCCGGCGCCGGCGGCTTCGACGTCGTCGGCGTGATCGGGATTGCGGATCAGCCCGATCACGGCGTCCGCACGTTGGGACAGCAGCCGGGACAGCTGCAACGCGATCTTCCCGTGCCCTCCGGCGATCACCACTCGCATGCCCAGACGTTAACCGACTGCACCCGTTCCGGCGCCGTCGCCACCCTGCGGGTTGCGTCGTTAGCGAAGCGCCAGCAGCCGGTCGTAGACCAGTTCGTGCACCCATCGGCTATTCGCGGCCGGGCGGCTGGTCGTGATCGGGCCGGGGTACCCGGTGTGCACCACGTCGACCGCCTCGGGGTCGACGTCGTCTGGTCCTGCGGCGGCCAGCACGGTCGGACCGTAGTACTCGGCGTGGGTGAGGCACTCGACGTTGCGAGCGATGTGCGCAGGCAGCAGCAAGGCGGTGGCGCACAGACCGGCGAACGGCGCGGCTCCGGTGAGCCCGGTCCGCCAATGCCGGGCCGGCGCGATGACGCCGTTCAGCGACACCGCAGGAGGCGGCACGAGATGCTGCATCTCGGGCCAGCTCCAGGTGGATACCGACACCCGGTCGGTCACCGGGCTCCAGCCCGACCTGATCCGCTGCTCGTGCACCTCGTCGATGAGGTTGGCGACGACCACCACACGGCGGCCGAGTAGCACGATCGGGGTCAGCACCACGCCGTCCCAGCCCAGCGCGTCGACGGCGGCGCGAGCCAGATGGTCCGGCGCGGAGAGCACCTCGACGGCGTCGGAGGCACAGACCTGGGGCCTCAGCGGGGTTTCGTAGGTCTGCACCAGCGATTCGTGTGCCACGGGGCACGTTCTCCCATCATCTGGAGGATGTTCGTCGCGGCAGCCGGGCCGCGCGGCGTGCGTAAAGGACTACCAGGAGCTTGCCGTGCGGTGGTGGAAGCAGGGCCGTCGCGGCGTCCGACGGCAGTCCTCCCGCGCTGATTGGTCACCCGATTTCTGTCCGTCGATGCCGCCGACCGGGTGGCCGCGCCGACCGGCGGGCCCACTGGGGTGCCGGTCGAAGCCGGCAACTCTCTGTGCTGGCTGGACATCCTCAGCTACTCAGCGGTAACGTTACCCTCGGTAACGCGTGGCGATCGGGAGTGGTCATGAGTGACGAGACCCACCACCACGTCATCGTCATCGGCACTGGCTTCGCCGGGCTGGGGATGGCGATCCGCCTGCGCGCGGGCGCACCGCGGCACGACCGGTGGCGGCCTGACCGAAGGTGGCCCGGTGCGGCTGTTCGTGGCCCTGACGCCACCTGGTGAGGTCGTCGAGGAGCTGTCGACCTGCACGGTAGCGCTGCGCCAGCTGGCGCCCAACCTCCGGTGGACCCGCCCAGAGCAGTGGCACGTGACGCTGGCCTTCCTCGGTGAGGTAGGCGACGACGTTGTTGACGAGCTGACCCGCAGGCTCAGCCGGGCAGCCGCCCGGCACCCGCCGCTATCCCTGGTGCTGGGCGGTGGCGGCCGGTTTGGGCACCAGGTGCTGTGGACCCGGGTGCAGGGGGATCGCGATGGGCTGCGCAGGCTGGCCGGCTCGGTAC
>JBOHFU010000124.1:7043-8442 GCA_050699675.1 Pseudonocardiaceae bacterium | reverse complement strand
CGCGCTGCAGCGGGACGAGGCGAGCGACCGGCCGGCCGTTGCGGGCAATGACGATCTCGTCGCCGGCCTCCACCTGCTCCAGCAACTTGGAGAATTGGGTCTTGGCCTCGTAGACGTTCACTTGCTTCTCCACCCGCTCAGAGTACTAGGTCAAGCCTGGTCAGACCAACCCCAGGTGATCGGCCCTCCGCCGCACCGCACCGCTCTGTGGTTCCCGAACTCGGCAAGAGAGCTGTCCGGGATTAGACGAACGGCTCTCCTGTTGAGTTCGGGACATCCAGAGTGGTTACCGATCACCAGTGCCCGGCGGGACGAAGGGGAGGCCGGGCGGCGCACCACCGTCGATCAGCTCGGCCAGTGCGGTGGTGTCCAGATGGGCTGAGACCAGGTCGCCGAGCAGATCCAGCTGGGCAGCCCGCACAGCAGTGAAGCTGGTGTCGGACGCTGGGAGGAAACCGGACCGGCCGGCGAGGTGAGCCACCCGGCGCAGCAGGGCACGGCGGAAAGCGTCGTTCTCGAGCAATCCGTGCCAGTGGGTACCGAGCACATGTCCCGCGTCGGAGCCGTCGTCAACGCCAGTCACCAGCGGGGGATCGCCGCGGTGCACCACCCGGCCATGGTGGATCTCGTAGCCGGTGACGGGCTCGCCCAGCGCAGTGCCGCAACAACGCCCCAGATGCTTATCAGGATCGAAGACCACGTCGAGGTCGAGCAGTCCCAGACCGGCCACCTCCCCGACGCCGGACTCAACCTCATCAACGATGAGCCGGCCCAGCATCTGGTAACCGCCGCAGATCCCCAGCACCGGACCGCCGGCCGCAGCATGTGCCGCCACCGCGTCGGCCAGCCCCGTACGGCGCAGCCAGGAAAGGTCCGCCACGGTGGACTTCGAGCCGGGCAGCACCACCAGGTCGGCGTCGGCCAGCCGGGAGGGCTCGGTGATATAGCGCACCGCCACGCCCGGTTCGCAGGCCAACGCGTCGACGTCGGTGCCGTTGGAGATCCGCGGCAGCCGCACCACGGCCACCCGCAGCCACTGCGAACCGTGCGGCGCCGCGGGACGCCCCACCGCCCCGTCGGCGGTGTGCGCCAGTGAGTCCTCAGCGTCCAGCCACAGCTGATCACAAAACGGCAGCACTCCGTAGCAGCGCCGGCCGGTCAGGGCCCGCAACTGCTCCAGGCCGCCGTCAAGCAGGTCCGGATCGCCGCGGAACTTGTTGATCACGAATCCGGCCACCAGCGCCTGGTCAGCGGGTGCCAGCAGGGCCAGCGTGCCGAACAGGTGCGCGAGCACGCCCCCGCGGTCGATGTCGCCGACGACCAACACCGGCAACCCGGCAGCACGGGCCAGTCCCATATTGGCGATGTCGGTGCCCCGCAGATTGATCTCGGTGGGCGA
>JBOHFU010000124.1:5791-6943 GCA_050699675.1 Pseudonocardiaceae bacterium | reverse complement strand
TTACGGCAAGGTCAGGATCTCCGCGCCGTCCGCGGTGACCACCAGGGTGTGTTCGAACTGCGCAGTGCGCTGCTTGTCCCTGGTGGTCACGGTCCAGCCGTCGGACCACAGGTCGTAGTCGATCGAGCCCAGGGTGATCATCGGCTCGATCGTGAAGGTCATCCCCTGCTCCAGCACGGTGTCCACGGCGGGCTCGTCGTAGTGCAGCACGACCAGCCCGCTGTGGAAGCAGCGGCCGATGCCGTGGCCGGTGAAGTCGCGGACCACCCCGTACCCGAAGCGCTTCGCGTACGCCTCGATGACCCGGCCCACCACGTTGAGCTGCCGGCCCGCCCGAACCGCGCGGATCCCGCGCATCATCGCCTCGTGGGTGCGCTCGACGAGCAACCGGTCCTCCTCGGGCACGTCACCGGCGAGGAAGGTCGCGTTGGTATCGCCGTGCACGCCGCCGATGAAGGCGGTGACGTCGATATTGACGATGTCGCCGTCCTCGATCACGGTCGAGTCCGGGATGCCGTGGCAGATCACCTCGTTCAGCGAGGTGCAACACGATTTGGGAAAGCCCTTGTAGCCCAGCGTCGAGGGATACGCCCGGTGGTCGAGCAGGAACTCGTGTACCACCCGGTCGACGTCATCGGTGGTGACACCTGGCGTCACAGCCCGGCCGCCCTCGGCGAGCGCCTGCGCAGCTATCTTTCCGGCCACCCGCATCGCCTCGATCACCTCGGGTGGCTGCGTCCACGGGTCGGTGCTCGGGGTGGGCGCGGTCTTCCCGACGTACTCCGGCCGCGGGATCTGCGCGGGAACGGGACGCATCGGAGTCTGGCGGCCAGGGCGCAACGGGGTTCTCACGGGCATGCCCCACACTCTAGGCAACACCAGCCGCGTCAGGCGGCGCCCAGGGTCGAGAGGAAACGCTCGGAGACGTCCAGGGCGGGGGCGGATGAGCCGCCGTCGACGACCAGCGTCGCGAACGCGAGGTCACCGCGGAACCCGACGAACCAGCCGTGCGCGCCGGTAGCGCTGTACTCCGCGGTCCCGGTCTTGCCGTACAGCTGGCCCTGGCCTGCCAAGGTCTTTGCGGTGCCCCGGGTCACCGCCTCGCGCATCATCACCCGCAGCGCGTCGGCGACCTCGCGCGGCACCGGGCCC
>JBOHFU010000124.1:0-5691 GCA_050699675.1 Pseudonocardiaceae bacterium | reverse complement strand
AGCGTTTCGACCTCGTTGCCCAACGTGGTCACCGTGACGATGCGCCACCCGGCGGCCGTCGCGAGCTGTTCCTCGACCGTCCTGCGGATGCCCGGCACCAGCTGGGAGGCGAAATCCCGGTCCGGTCCGAGCAGTCGCTGCTGGGTGGGGAAGCTCACTCCGGGCAGCTCGTAGATCTGATCTCGCACTGATTGGTAGTCCTGCTCGCGAAGCACCGCTACCGCACCTCGCTGCCCCGGCGGGGCCGCGTTGGCACCTGCGATGATCGACTGCTGAGTGATCTGTGGATCGATCCGCGCCAGGGCGGCAGCCAGCTGGGCAGCCACCCTGGGCAGGTCCGAGGTCTTGCTGCGGTCCAGCGCGACGGTGACCACGGTCTGCGAGGTGAGCAGCGGTGTCCCGGCCCGATCGACCACCGGGGCCGGCTCGACCGGCACCTCGCGCAGCGTCACCTGTTGCTGCGCAGCGAGCCGCGGGTGCAGCACCGCTGGACTCCACCGCACCGTCCAGCCCTCATCAGTGTCCGCGGGGACGAGGTCGAAGGTGCCCGGGTAAGTCCACTGCCGGCCCTTGCCCAGGTCCCAGACAGCGGAGAAGGACGCCGAGGCGATCTTGTCGTCCGAACTTGTCTGGCCCAGGGTGAACTGCACACGCTGCGGCTTCAGTTCGTCGCGGACCTGCCGGATCAACGCGCTGGCGGCGACCGGGTCATCGGTGAGCCGCCCGGCCGCAGCGTCGTCCCCCCGAGCCACCGCAGCCAGGAACGCACCCGCTGCGTCGTGCGGATCGGACCCGAAGACGCCGCAACCCGCCAGCAGCCCCCCCATCAGGGCCACCAGCGTGGTGGCTACCAGCAGGAGAAGTCGTTGACGCACGAGCGCGAGTATCCCCCCTTGACAGTCCAGAACAGCGCTGTCAGAACAGTACCGTGGCGAAGCAGCCCACCTGGGTGAAACCGATCTTGCGGTATGTGGCGCGGGCCGGCTGGTTGTAGGCATTAACGTACAGGCTGGCGACCCGGCCCATCCGCTGCAGTCGCGCCACCACGGCCGCGGTCGCGCCCGCAGCCAGGTTCTGCCCACGCCGGTCCGGGTGCACCCACACCCCCTGGATCTGGCCCACGGTGGACGACATCGCCCCGATCTCGGCCTTGAACACCACCTCACCGGCCTCAAACCGGGCGAACGCCCGGCCCGCTGCGATCAGCTCAGCGATCCGAGCACGGTAGCCGGCGCCACCGTCGGGCAGCCGAGGATCGACCCCTACCTCCTCGGTGAACATCGCCACCGCGGCCGGCAGGTACCGGTCCAGCTCATCGGGGCGCACCGGCCGCACCAGCGGGTCATTGGGCACCAGCGGCTGCTCGGCGAGCACCATCAGCGGCTGGTTTGGCCGCTCCTCACGGGCCGGCCCCCAACTTTCCCGCAGCGTCGACCACAGCTCGAGCACCTGATCGGCCGGTCCTACCATCGATGAGCAGGACCGGGCCTGGCCAACCGCCCGGTGGGCGAAGGCCCGGATCGCCGAAGCACCCCCGCGCAGTGGGACCAGGTTGGGGCCGGAGAAGCACAGCCCGTCCAGCCTGCCGTCGGACCTGCTGCCAAAGCCCCACAGCTCTCCGCCGAGCCGCCACGGATCCAACCCGCCGCTCTCGATCCGGGCAGCGACCATGCAGGACATCACCGGGTCGGTAGCCAGCGCCGCGCGGACGCCGCGCACGTCGCGGTCGTCCAGCAGGCGCGCGCTCGCGTGCTTCAGCACGCCACCAAGGGTGCCAGAACAGTGGGCGTGCACCACTCACGAGCCCTCCGCGAGGCGCAGCGCCTCCTCGATGAGCGTCTCGACGATCTGTGCCTCGGGTACGGTCTTGATCACCTCGCCGCGGACGAAAATCTGGCCCTTGCCATTGCCCGAGGCGACCCCGAGGTCGGCCTCGCGGGCCTCGCCGGGCCCGTTGACCACGCAACCCATCACGGCCACCCGCAACGGCACCTCCATGCCCTGCAAGCCCGCGGTGACCTCGTCGGCGAGCTTGTAGACGTCAACCTGGGCTCGCCCGCACGACGGGCAGGAAACGATCTCCAGCCGGCGGGTCCGCAGGTTCAGCGACTCCAGGATCTGGAGACCGACCTTGACCTCCTCGACCGGCGGTGCGGACAGCGAGACCCGGATGGTGTCCCCGATGCCCTGGCTCAGCAGTGCCCCGAATGCAGCGGCCGACTTGATGGTGCCCTGAAACGCCGGCCCGGCCTCGGTGACCCCGAGATGCAAGGGGTAGTCGCACCGCGCTGCGAGCTGCTCATAGGCCCGAACCATGACCACCGGGTCGTGGTGCTTCACCGAGATCTTGATGTCGTGGAAGTCGTGTTCGGCGAACAGGCTCGCCTCCCACAGCGCGGATTCGACCAGCGCTTCCGGGGTCGCCTTACCATGCTTGGCCAGGATCTTGGGATCCAGCGACCCGGCGTTGACGCCGATCCTGATCGGGGTGCCCGCATCTGCGGCGGCCCGGGCTATCTCGGCTACCCGGTCGTCGAACTTCTTGATGTTGCCGGGATTGACCCGGACTGCCGCGCAGCCTGCGTCGATGGCGGCGAAGACGTATTTGGGCTGGAAGTGGATATCGGCGATCACCGGGATCTGCGACTTGCGCGCGATGGCCGGCAGCGCCGCAGCATCGTCGGCGCTGGGGACGGCCACCCGCACGATGTCACAGCCCGCCGCGGTGAGCTCGGCGATCTGCTGCAGGGTGGCGTCGATGTCGGCGGTGAGCGTGGTGGTCATCGACTGCACGGACACCGGGTGCTCGCTGCCCACGCCCACCGCGCCGACCTGCAGCTGGCGGGTCCTGCGGCGGTCGGCGAGCACGGGAGGGGGCAAGGCCGGCATACCGAGCGCGACACTGCTTCCTGGGGACACAGGAGTCATCTCTGGGGTCATATCTCCCGGACAGTTATCGGGGCAGGCGGATGGGGTTGATGATGTCGGCGGTGATGGTCAGCGCACTCACCCCGATGAACACGATCACTACCGCGTAGGTCAGCGGCATCAACCGGTTGTAGTCCACCGGTGGGCCATCGGGGCGGCCGAAGGCCCGACGAACAGCGTTGCGGACAGCTTCGTAGAGGTTGACCGCGATATGCCCGCCGTCCAGCGGCAGCAGCGGTACCAGGTTGAGTATCCCCACGAACAGGTTCAGCGTCGCGAGCAGGAGAAGGAAGAACCACCACGCGCCGAAATCGACGGCATCGCCACCGAGCACGCTGGCCCCGACCACGCTGACCGGGGTGTCCGGGCGGTCCTCGCCCGCGATCCGATCCAGCAGCAACGGAACCTTCTGCGGGAGCTGCTGGATCGCCTCCCAGGTATTGACGAACATCGTGCCGGTGAAGGTGATGGTCTGCCCTACCGCGTCCGCCGGGCCGTACTGCAGCGTCACAGGAGCGGTCTGGCGCTGCAGGCTCACCCCGATCGCACCGACGAGCTGGCTGCCCTGGCCGCCCAGCGCCGAGGCCGGGACCTGGGTGACATTCACCGTCACAGTGCGCTGCTGACCGTCGCGTTCGAGCCGGAACTCGGTGGGGCCGGAACGGCTCTGGGTGGCGGCGAGCAGCTCGGTGCGGTTCTGCACCGGGGTGCCGGCCACAGCCAGTACCCGGTCCCCCGGCTGCAAGCCGGCGTCTCTGGCCGGCGCCGGAGAACCCGCCTGGCAGGAGCCGCCGGGGCCCGGGGCAACGCACTGGCTGACCTCGGCCACCACCGCGGGGGGCGGCGGCCGGTCCAGGTTCGGCAGGCCGGTGGACACCGCCATCACGTAGATCAGCACGATCCCCAGTGCGAAGTGGGTCAGCGACCCCGCGGACAGCACCACCACCCGCTTCCAGGTGGGGAACCGGAAGAAGGCCCGCTTGCGGTCCTCCGGATCGTGCAGCTCCTCCAGCGCAGTCATCCCGGCGATATCGCAGAAGCCACCGGCCGGGATCAATTTGAGGCCGTATTCGGTCTCTCCCCGGCGGAAGGAGAACAGGGTGGGTCCGAAGCCGATGAAGTAGCGGCGCACCTTCATCCCGAATGCCTTCGCGCTGTACATGTGGCCGGCCTCGTGCAACGCGATGGAGATCCCGATGCCCACGGCGAACAGCGCTACCCCCAGCACAAACGTCACGCCTTGCTCCTTCCAACCTGGGCGAATCGGCCGCTCAGCAACTCCCTGGTCCTGCTCCGAGCCCAGTCCTCGGCGGCCAGCACGTCCTCCACCGTAGTCGGGTCCGCTCGCCACCCTTGCGCCTCACCCAGCACTGCCTCCAGCGCGTCGACGATCCCACGGAAGGAGATGCGGTCGTCGAGGAAGGCGGCCACGGCCTCTTCGTTGGCGGCGTTGAACACCGCAGGAACGCAACCGCCCGCGACACCCGCCGCCCTGGCCAGCTCGATTGCTGGGAACACCTCGGCGTCCACCGGCTCGAACGTCCAGCTCGCGGGACCGGTGAAGTCGCACGGCGGCGCCGCGTCGGGGACCCGCTCCGGCCAGCCCAGCGCCAGGGCGATCGGCAGCCGCATGTCCGGCGGGCTGGCTTGGGCCACCGTCGAGCCGTCGGTGAACGTGACCATCGAGTGGACCACCGACTGCGGGTGCACCACCACGTCGATGCGTTCGTAAGGGACGCCGAACAGCAAGTGCGTCTCGATCAGCTCCAGGCCCTTGTTGACCAGGGTGGCCGAGTTCACCGTCACGACCGGCCCCATCCGCCAGGTGGGGTGCGCCAGGGCCTGCTGCGCGGTGACCCCGTCGAGCTGTTCGCGGCTCCGCCCGCGGAACGGTCCCCCGGAGGCGGTGAGAACCAGCCGGGCCACCTCGTCGGCGGCACCGGTGCGCAGGCACTGGGCGAGTGCGGAGTGTTCGGAGTCCACCGGCACGATCTGGCCGGGCGCAGCGGCGCCGGTGACCAGGGCTCCCCCTGCCACCAGGGACTCCTTGTTGGCCAGCGCCAGGATGGCGCCGCTGCGCAGCGCGGCCAGCGTGGGCGCCAGACCCCGGGAACCGGTCACCCCGTTGAGTACCACGTCGGCGGGCTGGGTCGCGACGAGCTCGGCCACCGCCTCCGGACCGGCCAGGATCCGTGGCATCCGGTAGTCGCCCCGGTCGTAGCCGCGTCGCTGCGCCTCGGCGAACAGCGCCAGCTGCAGGTCCTGCGCTGCCCGGGCACGGGCGACCGCGACGGCTCCAGCCCCGGTCTGGAGCACCTGCGCCGCCAGAGCCTGCGGATCTGCCCCACCGGCGGCCAGCCCGACCACGCGGAAGCGCTGCGGGTTGCGTGCCACGACGTCGAGCGCCTGGACGCCGATTGACCCCGTACTGCCCAGCAGCAGTACCGAGCGTAGCTGGTTCGACAGGTCCATCCAGGTCATTCTCCCCGACAACAGGGCCGCAGTTAGTGCGAGGTAGCCCGAAACGGATCACACTGCTGTTATCGGACGCACGGAAGGAGTTGGGGGCATGGGCTTTCTCGGATGGATTGTGTTGGGGCTGCTCGCTGGCGCCATCGCCAAGTTGATCATGCCGGGGGACGACCCGGGCGGGATCATCGTCACGATGCTGATCGGGATCGTCGGGGCCGTGATCGGCGGGTTCCTCGGCAGCCTCATCTTCGGGACAGGGCTCGAGAACTTCTGGAGCCTGCAGACCTGGAT
>JBOHFU010000123.1:0-8447 GCA_050699675.1 Pseudonocardiaceae bacterium | reverse complement strand
GACCTTGACGGTGGGGATCTCTCCCGCGGTGAAGCCCACCACGAGAAGCCTGCCCTCGGGTGCCAGCGAGCGCAGACTGTCGGTCATCCGGTCGCCGCCGACGGGATCAACGATGATGTCGACCGCTTGGTCCCCGACCAGCCCACGGACCGTGGCGAGCCAGCCCTCGCGGAGGACCGCGTGGTGCGCGCCGCAGCGCAGCGCGAAGTCACGCTTGCGCTCGTCGCTGGTGACCGCGATGGTCCGCAGCCCGAGCGCACGGCCCAGTTGGATCGCAGCGACGCCGACGCCTCCGGCGCCGCCGTGCACCAGCAGGGTCTCGCCGACCCGCGCACGTCCGCGCCGGACCAACGCGAACAGACCGGTCAGGTAGTTGAGGGGAACACCGGCACCCGCCTCGAAGCTCATCTCCTCGGGCAGCGGCAGGACCCGCTCAGGTCCTGCCGCGAGGACCTCCTGCCAGCAGCCGTGGGACATCAACACCGCAACCCGCTGGCCGGCCTCGACACCGGCGCCAGGTGGCGCAGACCGGACGACGCCGGCAGCGTCCATGCCCGGCGTGAACGGCAGGGCAAGGTTCAGTTGGTAGCGTCCCTGCGTCTGAAGCAGGTCAGCGAAGGAGACGCCCGCGGCGACCACGTCGATGACGACCTTATTGCTGACCTGCGGCTCCGGCACCTCGTTCCAGTGGACACCAGTGGGCCCGGTGAAGTCCACGACCTGGTGGGCGAATATCACGTCCTCCTCAGGATCCAGGCGGCGGCCAGTGGGTGCCGTGCACGGGCACCGTCCATGCCGATGATCTCGCCGCTGAGGTGGTCGCGCTCGACGATCATGCCGAGTAAGCGCAGTCGTGGGTGGTCCCGTAGCGGGAACCGCTTGTGGGCGCCCGGTGCCTGGGCAGCGTGCTGGACCGCTAAGTGAGATCGCCGGATCGAAGAAACCGGCGAGGTGATCCCCGTCGCGACTGGTCCCTGGACGACGTCTCGTCTCTTGCCGGAGGAGTCATGGTCGCTTCGTTGATGCGTGGCCCAAGGGGCGGGTGTGAGGTTGCAGCCGCAGTCGAGTGCGTCATGAGGCATGCCGCGGGTGTGCTCGACCGACTCCGGTTCCACGACCTCGACGACGGCGCCCCAGCCGGCGAGATGTGAGACCACGCCGGGGCCAATCGATCTCGTCGTGCTGCTCGGGGCCGGCGAACGTCACGGCGCCGCAGCGACCGCGTGGTCCTACGGGCTACTCGGGCAGCGGTTCCGCGATCACCACGGCGGCGACGTGCGCAACTTCACCCAACCCCGACGTTTCGACCTGCTGGGGCACGGCCGGCACCGGCTCTATTGCGCAGACTTCTCCGACCAGCACGCGCTCACCCGCGACCTCGATGTGCCACTGCTGGTCTTGCGCCGGGCGTTCACCACCTGCACCGCACCATGACGCTGGCAGACGTACCCCGAGAACGGGGAATCGGCTTGGGTTCGGGAGTGACCCCCACCGGAGGCCGGTGAAGGCTGTGAATCGTGGGTGCGTGAGATCGCCCACCTCTTTATGCCCGGCGGCCAGGTTGGCTGCCCGCCGGGCGCTGCGGGTGGGGTGGTCAGAACGGCGGTTGGTCAGGCAGTTCGGTGGGTGGTGGTCGCGTTGGTGGTGGGGGTGGTTCGGGCGGGCAGAAGACCGGCCCCTCCCACGTCATGGGGACACCCGGCGGGTCGGGGTCGATGTCGCGGGGTAGTGGTTGGGGCAGGTTGGGGGTGATCGGTTCGCCGCGGGTGCGGTAGGTCTGCCCGAGCGGGCTGGTCCACACGAAGTGGCCGGCCTTGGGTTGCTTGAGGGTCCAGCCGCCCTGGTGCTTCATCGTGTGGTGGCGTCCGCAGTTGGGGCCGCTGTTGGTGGTAACGGTTTGCCCGCCGTGGGCGTGATCGCGGGTGTGATCCAGATCGGCGGTGGCGGCGCGGCGCCGGCAGCCGACACCGACGCAGTGCCGGTCACGCATCTGGACATGCCGGCGCAGCGCGGCGTGAGCGAAGCGCCGGTTCGGGTGCTGGTCCAGCGCGGCGCGGGCCTGCTCGCGGTGCTCCCAGCTGCCGGAGATGCCGTGTAGGACCCGGGCCCACTCGGGGTGGTCGGCCGCCAGTGCGGGAAGGTGGTCGAGCATCGAGACCGGGAGGGCGATCTCCACGATCCCTCCGGCGCGGTCATCGCGCGCGCTCGGTCGACTGGGGCGGCGGCGGGTGAGATCACCGTGGAGTAGGTATCCCTCGGTGTCGACGATCGCGATGCGCCATTCGGCGTTGTGTTGGGTGGCGATCAGGTTTCTTGCGGCTGCGGCGGGGATGGGTCCCCAGCCGGGCAGCTCCGCGGGATGCTCGTCGACCCCGAGCAGGGTGGACAGTCTCACCCGCACCTCGACGCCATACCTCACCGGGCGGCTCGTCCCGGTCTCCCCGGGACAGCCCGTACTGGTCTGCTGGGCGCACTCGGGCCGCTCGGGCTGGTCGGGCCGCTCGGGCTGGTCGGCCGGCTCGGCCGGCTCGGGCGGCACCGGTTGTTCGGGCGCTTGGCGCTGCGGGACTTCGTGGTCCCCCTCTGCCCGGTTGCGCTGCTGGCTGGGCTCGGCGTCGGGGTCACCGTCGGCGGGTGCGAGCGGACCCAGGCGCAGCATGGTGGCCAGGATCTGCGGGCGGGACAGCCCGTCAAGGGTGCCGTCGAGCAGCCGCAGGTAGAGGTCGGCGCGGGCCTGGCCGACCGTGGCCGGGTATCCGGCCGCCCGCAGGTCGTCGGCCAGCACCTCCAGGCGCGCAGCGGCGGCCGCGGCGTCGGCGGCGGGCAGCCCGGATCCGGTGAGCACGGCGGTGCCGGTGTGGTCGAGGTAGCCGTGGACAGCGCGCTCGCGCACGGCGCGCTGGTAGGTGCGGCGGGTGTAATCGGGATCGATGGCCTGCACCTCCCGCAGCAGCCGCGCGGCTAGCTGCCCGGTGGTCCAGCCCGGCGCCACCGGGACCAGCCGTTCGCAGATCCGGTCGGCTTGGCCGGGTGTGAGGTCGGCCAGGTAGTCGGTGAACACCCGCGCCTTGTGGTGATCCAGCTCGCCCGCCGCCAGGGCGGTGTGCACCCGGGGCAATCGATCGATGAGCGCCTGGGCGCAGCCCAGTTCGTAGTCGGCCCGGCGGGCGGTGAACGTCAACGCCGCGGCGATCTCCGCGCTTTCCCACCCGCTGGTTGTGCGCCGGGCTACCTCGGCCATCGCCGTCCAGCATCGTGCATAGCCTCGGGACACCTCGGCCCACGCGGCGCGCAACTCATCGACGATCTCCTCATCGGAGATCACCGAGCCCGCCGCCACCAACATGGATCGACCATACGTTCGACCCCTGACAGAACCGGCCACCCCTGGCAGCCGCAACCCGGATTCACTCGACCGGGCGAGAACAGTACAACGTTGCACTCGGCGTGGCGGCGTTGCAGGAACCGAGACCCGCCGCCGCGGTTCGCATCGTGTCCTCGTGAACGACGAGGTGGCACGGTGACCCGCGCGGACGCCCAGCGCGAATGCATGGACGCGATCGCGTTCACCCTGAAGGGTGATCCGAGCGAACCTGCACAGCCTCGGCTACGACGTTGGGCCGATCGAGCACCCACCGCCATGTTCCGTCCGCCTGTCGGCGTGCGACTTCGGCGGTCGCTCCGCCGCCGGTGAGTCGCGTCGAGGTCAAGGCGAGATCTCGAAGCCGGAGTGCAGGACTCTGCTGGCCGTCAATGAACGTTGGCCCGGAAGCCACGAAATCGGTGTAAAACGCCCTGATTTCTTCAACTCCGTGCACGAACTCATCATCGCCAGTGGCAAGCACCGCCTCGTCCTCATACAGCGCCACCAGGCCCTCGACATCCCCTGCGTTGGCACGCTGGACGAACAGCCAGGCCAGATCTTCTGGCTCCCGCGCAACATCATGTTCTGTGCGTTCCATGCTTACGACACATCCTCACCACTCGATCTCGCTGCGTCTCGGCTGTCCTACCGGGTACCACCGACATTTCCGATGACTCTGCCCCGCCGTTGCGCTTGTGTAGCGCTCAGTGAGTTCCGAGCCGATCCGGGCGAGTTCGGTCCGGACCGACGCTGGTTCCATGACCTCGACGGCGGCGCCCCAGCCGGCGAGATGTTGGGCGATCATCAGTGCCGTTGGTGCTGCCACCCGGGCGCGGACTCGCCCGTCGTCGAGCGCGCCGCTGACGTCGCAGTGACGCCCGAACTGAGTGCGTAGGACCGGCAGCAGTTCGGCGTCGATGAACACGGTCGCCCAGACGTGCGAGCGTCGTTGCTCCACCTCGTCGACGACCCGCTGCCACGCCTGCGACAGCTCGAAATCGGCCGGCCGCCCGGCGGCGAGGTCTGTCACCACGGCATCGATCACCCGATCGACCCGGAACGTCCGTTGCCCGGCTTCCGTTCCGGCCAGCAGGTACCAGATGTCGTCCTTGTCGACCAGGCCCCACGGATCGACCAGTCGCTGCGTCTGCTCACCAGCCCGGTTGGCGTACACCAGTCGAACCTTGCGACGGGCGACGACGGCAGCCTGCAAAACCTCGACCAGGGCGGGTCGCTGTCGACCAGCCTCGCCCCACCGCGCCGGATCGATCACGACGGCCCTGGTCGCGGCCTCGGCGTCGGCTCGGAACGTGCCGGGTAAGGCTCGCACGAGCTTGCGCAGCGCCGATTTGGCCTCCGGGACGACGGATGCCGCCGGGCCGACGAGCAGGAACAGCGCCTGGGCCTCGGTTGCCGTGAGCCCGCTGAGGTCGGTGCGGGCACCGCCCACCAGCGACCAGCCGCCCCGGCGTCCCGGTTGCGGGTACACCGGGATGCCGGCGGCCGACAGCGCTTCGAGATCGCGGCGGGCGGTGGCCACCGACACCTCGAGCTCACCAGCCAGTTCGGCTGCGGTCACCCGACCGCGGGCCTGCATCACTCACAGCGCTGCCACGAGCCGATCCGCACGCACCACCACAGCCTGGCAACAAAGTGCTTACTTGGTGAGCACTTTATGGCCAATGATGACAGGTGTTCACCACGGCAGATCTCGCCACGACGAAGGGAGCACCGATGTTGCGCGGACTGGCCACCGTCTCGTTTTTCGCGGCTGATCTGGCGGCGGCGAAGCGCTGGTACACCGAGCTGCTGGGTATCGAGCCGTACTTCATCCGGCCGCTACCGCCCGACCCGCCGGGGTATATCGAGTTCCGCATCGGCGACTACCAGCACGAGCTGGGCGTGATCCACAGCAGCTACGCGCCGCACCGCGCGGCGACCGGCCCGGCCGGTGCCGTCGTGTTCTGGCACGTCGACGACCTGCCCGCGGCTCTCGACCGGTTGCTGTCAATGGGAGCCAAAGAGCACGAGGCACTCACCGAGCGCGAGGAGGGGTTCATCACTGCTTCGGTGATCGATCCGTTCGGGAACATCCTGGGCGTCATGTACAACCCGCACTACCTGGAGGTTCTGAGCTCGACCAGCACAGCGTGACCTGCGCCGCCGGCGGTGACCCGCGGCCCGATCCGCCGGTGGAACTGACGTTGGGTTCAACCGTGGCAGCGTCGGCGTAGCCGGTGTCGTGAGGGCCCGGGTCGACGCAGTTGACCGTGATGCCGCGGGCCATGAGGTGCACAGCGAGACTGGGCGTGAGCTGGTGCAGTGCCTCACAAACCCTTCCCCCGGGTGAAGCCAGCAGGTCATCGTCCCACGCCCGAGCAGTCGGGAAACTTGCGCCACCTGTCACCCGCTCGTCGGCAAGAGCGGAGTGTTCCGCCAGTGCCGTCAGCCTGCTGAGGGGTCCGGCAGCGTGTCCGGGTAGGTGACGTCGATGTCGGTGAGGGTCTCGGGGAAATCGCGTCGGTTGTTGGTGACGAACCTGTCCGCTCCCGCGACGAGGGCAGTCGCCAGGTGGACCGCGTCCGCCGCCCGCAGCCGGTGGGTTGCTGCGAGCGAGGTGGCCACCTCGGCGGTCACCGCATCGAACACTCGTAGTTCCAGTCGGCTGAGTAGGCCGGCGAGGGCGGTGAGTTCCTCAGCACGTCCGTCCCGCATCGGCGTCACGAGGATCTCCGGCATCAGCAGCACTGAACCTACCCCGGCGTGGGATCCTGGTTCCGTGGCGAACAGCGCCCTGATCCGCCGGCCCAGCAAGTGGTCGTCTACGGCCGCATAGATGAGGACATCGGCATCGAAGGCGTCCATGACGAACGGTCGCGGGCGTTGCGGACCGCCTGAATGAGCTCATCGGCTCGCTGGGCCGAGAGGCCGGCCGGCGCCAAGGATTGCTGACCGGCGGCAGCCAGCAGGTCAGCGACCTGACGGGCCTGACGGATCGTTCCCTCGGCTCTGCGGGTGCGCAACGCGTCCGGCCGGACGAGCACCGCGACCGGCTGCCCATGCCGGGTGATGGTGACCTCGTCGCCGTTGGCCACTCGGTCCAGGACCTCGGAGAGCGTCGCTCGGGCTTTGCTGACACTCAGTCGCATCACGTACAGAAGCGTACGCTCACGTACAGATCGCAGGTTCTCGCTCCGGATGCTGGTCACCCATGGAGTCATCCGAGGGTGGCGTGCCTTGGTCAGTCTCGTTGGGCGTTCCCGCGCCGAGGTTAACGTGTGCTGGCAAGGGATCCCCCGTGCGGGCAGCGGTGGTCGTCCTGTTTGAGGTCACACGTCAGTGGTCTGTTCCAGGTCGATCACGATCTTGCCGAGCGCGTGACCGGACTCCACTGCTCGCAGTGCCTGTGGCGCTTCGTTGAAGGGGTAGGTCTGGAGCACCTTGGGATCGACTTTGCCTGCGGCGACCAGGTGGGCGACGGTGGGAACGCCCGCCGAGCTGGACACCAAAAAGCTGCCTCCCAACTCCGCGACACTGGGGTCGGCGACCGACACGATCCGGGCGGGGTTGGTGATCAGAATGGCGACGTGGCGCATCGGTTCGCCGCCGACCACGTCGAGGATGGCATCCACGCCGCCGGGTAGCAGTTGCCGCATCTGCTCGACGACGTCGCCCCGGTCGTAGGGCACCAGCGTGGCGCCGAGGCTTTCCGTCATCGACCGCTTGGTCTGGCTGCCGACTCCGAAGACCGCCGCGCCGCGGTTGCGCGTCAGCTGTGCGGCCATCACACCGACACCACCGCCGACGCCGTTGATCAGCAGCGTCTCACCCTCGGCGACGCCGAGTTTCTCCAGCACGTCCCAGGCGGTCCCACCGGCCACCGGCAGCGCGGCTGCCTGCACGAAACTAACCTGCGGGGGCTTAGGCGTGGTGGCCTCGGCGAGCAGCACCGCGTGCTCGGCGTAGCTGCCGTGTCCCGGCGCGGTCTTGCCCATCACTTCATCGCCCGCGGCGAATCCCTCGACGTCGGAGCCGACTGCTACCACGACACCGGCCGCCTCGACGCCTAGCACCAGGGGAAAGTTCGGTGTGCTCTGCGGGTTGGCCATCGCGCCGCGACGAATCTTGTAATCGACAGGGTTGACCCCGACAGCCTTGACCTTGATCACCAGCTCGCTAGGACCCGGCGCCGGCACAGGCCGGTCGAACCAGGTCTCGGTCTCCGGACCACCGTACGAGGTGTAACCATAGGCCCTGCTCATCGCGGTCAGTCCTCTCCGTCGTCACGCACAGTCCTTCCTACCCTGCCTCGGCCAACGCACGGCGACCGCATGACGATCCCCCTAGGGGCCTGGCGCAGCAGCAGCCTGTTCGCCGGGCCCAGTCTGGTGGTCTGTTCGTGCACTAGCAGCGGAGCCTCGACCGCCCTGCCGGCCAGCCCGACCGGAATCGCCACATACCCACCGGTGGACAGCACGACGTCGGGCCGAAACGCGCGCACCACCCGGCGGGCCTCCACCAACCTCGGGTCAGACGTCCGACGTCGCGCAGGTTTTCCATAGAGATCATCCGCAGCGGGTTCGTGGAGCATCGCAGCTTGCCGGTGGACACCGCCTGGAATTGCAGTCCTTCCTGCTCAACCAGGCGTCGCCCTGCGCGTGTGAGTGACCCAGCATCTTGCGGTAGTTCCCGGCACTACCACCGCTCGGTAGCATGCCCGGGTGAAGACGACCATTGCGCTGCCCGACGAGCTGTATGACGCCGTCAAACATTGGGCCTCCGCCGACGGCACCTCCATCAACTCGTGGATGCACGAAGCCATCGAACGCGAAGCATTCCGGCGCCGCTGCATCGCCCACGGGCAGTGGATGGACGCCAACCCGGCCATCCGGGATGAGCTGCTGGCCCAAGCTGAGGCCGCGTCCCAGGAAATCGACGACCTCCGGCGTGATGGTGCCGCGTGATGCTGCGGCGCGGTGACGTGTGGGAGGTCACCGGGCAGCGGCTGCGCAGCGTGCTGGTGGTGTCGCACGGTATGTACAACGACCAGCCGGGTATCCCGACGGTGCTGACGATGCCGGTC
>JBOHFU010000122.1:0-8457 GCA_050699675.1 Pseudonocardiaceae bacterium | reverse complement strand
GAGTGGCGACCCGCGGAGCTGTCCACTGAGGTCAACGTGGACACTTGGCGGATGTTTAGGCTGCGGGGCCGTTGGGAACCCGGCAGCCACGTGGCTGAGGTCCGTGCCACGGACAGGAGGGGGTACACGCAGACCGCGGACCGGGCCGCGCCCATCCCGGACGGCGCCAGCGGATGGCACTCCGTGCAGTTCACTGTCCAATAAGGACGGCCAAAACGCAGCCCAGATGTGTCCTATTCGTGATCCGCATGGCGTGAACTGGTCGCCGGGGTAACCCGAAGTAATACATAGAGAGGCCCGGACCAGCCGGGCAGCCCGATGAGGAGTTGAGATCGATTTGAGGAAGATCCAGCGACTGGCTGCGGTCGGCGCCATGGCGGCCCTGACTGTCATGCTCGGTGCGTGCAGTAGCGCGGAAACGCCAGCTGCCGACGCTCCAGCGCCGGCTGAGCAGCCGGCAGAACCCACGACGGATCCGGCGGCGCCCGGCGCCACCGGCAAGACAGAGATCACGGACATCTTCGGTCCGGCCTGCAGCCAGGTGCCTACGGAAGGCGAGGGCTCGGCGCAAGGCATGGTCGACGACCCGGTGGCCACTGCGGCCAGCAACAACCCGCTGCTCAAGACCCTGACGGCGGCGGTGACCGCAGCCAATCTCGGTGACACGCTGAACAGTGCCGAGGCCATCACCGTGTTCGCCCCAGCCGACACCGCGTTCCAGGACTTGGAGACCAAGACACCCGGCATCACCAACCAGCTGACCACCGACCCGAATGTGGCGTCGGCGGACAGCCAGCTGGCTAATATCCTGAAGTACCACGTGGTCGGGCAGCGTTATGACGCTGCGGGCCTCGTCCAGGCCGGCACGGTTGACACTCTGCAAGGCGGCAAGGTGACGATCGCCGGCACCGAGGCGGCGCCGACCGTGAACGGTGCTCAGGTGTTGTGCGGCAACATCCCCACCGAGAACGCCACTGTGTTCGTGATCGGGCAGGTGCTGTCGCCACCGGCGTCCTGAGGTCGCTGGCTTCTTGAGTTAGTAGCGACAGCTACCACCCGTCAGGGGCGGCTCCATGAGGGAGCCGCCCCTGACGCATGTTCTGAACCATGCTGGGGGCGCCCGGGTCGCGACTTTGTTCATACGTTCACAAGCGGCTACCGTGGTAGCCGCATCGCTGGACGCCCAAGTAGTGCGGCGGTGCCGGCTCGCGAGTCCGAACACCGCGCGGCGCGGGTCTAGCGGACACAGATGGTAAAGCAGGGCGTCTAGCGGACAGCGGCGTTGAGTGGATGATCCGAGAGGAATGTCACGGTGCACGAGCACGGCAGATACGGCACCGTACCCGAGGCTGCGGTCGCCCGCCTCGCCGTCTACCTGCGGGTGCTCACCGCGATGATCGAGCAGGATGTGGCCACGATGTCCAGCGAGGAGCTCGCCAGCGCTGCGGGGGTGAACTCGGCGACGCTGCGTAAGGACCTGTCCTATGTGGGTTCCTACGGCACCCGCGGTGTGGGCTACGACACGGCGCGGCTGGTGGAGCACATCGAGCGGCTACTCGGGCTCACCCGGCACCACAGTGTCGCCGTGGTCGGCATCGGCAACCTCGGTCATGCGCTGGCGAACTACGGGGGTTTCCCCGACCGCGGTTTCCCCGTCACGGCGTTGTTCGACGTCGACGAGGACCTGATCGGGATCGCGGTCGGCGGGCTGCCCGTCGACCACATCGACAGCATCCCGGCGGTGTGCGTCGAGCGAGAGGTGACCATCGGGGTGATCTGCACCCCGTCGGACGCCGCCCAGTCGGCGTGTGACCTGCTGGTGGCCGGTGGCGTCCGGTGCATCCTCAACTTCGCCCCCGTGGTGTTGCAGGTATCCGACGACGTCGAGGTACGCAGGGTGGATCTCGCGGTGGAGCTGCAGATCCTTTCGTTCCACGACGCCCGCCGTGCCAGCGGCAACGGGGTGCTGCCGGTGGTCGATCCGGTCGATGGGATCGCGGTGGGCCGATGAGTTTGCTGGTCGTCGGGCTGTCCCACCGCAGCGCGCCAGTCGGAGTGCTGGAGGCCGCTGCGGTGCCCTTCGCGGACGCCGGCAAGGTTCTCTGCGAGCTGCTCAAGCGCGAGCACGTCGTCGAGGCGTTGTTGCTGTCCACCTGCAACCGGGTCGAGGTCTACGCGGTGGTGCAGACCTTCCACGGCGGCCTGGCCGACATCACCGACGTGCTGGCCCGCCAGTCCGCGATTGCCCTGGATCAGTTGTCCGACCACCTGTACGTGCACTACGCGGCGGCCGGTGTGGAGCACCTGTTCTCGGTGGCTGCCGGGCTCGACTCGATGGTTGTCGGTGAGCCGCAGATCCTTGGTCAGCTGCGCGCCGCGTACGCGGGCGCCGAGCAGGCCGGCACCGTCGGGCGCACCCTGCACGAGGTCGTGCAGCAGGCGCTGCGGGTCGGCAAACGGGTGCACACCGACACTGGAATCGATGCCGCGGGCGCCTCGGTTGTCTCTGAGGCCCTCGCCGATGCGGCGGAGGCCCTGGCCGCCGCCGGCCGGCCGGGTCTGGCCGACCGGCGGGTGCTGGTGCTCGGCGCCGGATCGATGGGTGGACTGGCCGCAGCGCAGCTGCGCCGGGCCGGGGTGGCCGAGATCGTGCTGGCCAATCGCACCGAGGTCAGCGCGCAGCGGCTGGCGGCGCTGTGCGAGGCGGAGGGCACGCCCGCCCGGGCCGTCGGCCTGGACGGCGTGACCGCGGCGCTAACCACCGCCGACCTGGTGATCTGCTGCACCGGCGCGACCGGCGCGGTACTCAACGTCGAGCAGGTCGCCGATGCCCGGAGCTACTCGCGGGCACCGCTGGTGGTGTGCGACCTCGGGCTGCCCCGCGACGTCGAGGCCGGGGTGGCGCAACTGCCCGGCGTGACCCTGCTGGACCTGACCACCGTGGCGCGCCGGCTGGAGCGGCGCCCCACCGTGTCGCATGCGATCAGTGCCGCGCACCGCCTCGTCGCGCAGGAGGTACGCAGCTACTTGGTGGCCCAGCGCACCGCGGAGGTCACTCCGACAGTCACGGCGCTGCGCAAGCGGGCCGCCGAGGTGGTGGACGCGGAGCTGCTGCGGTTGGACGGCCGGCTGCCCGGACTTGATCACGTCGTGCGGGATGAGCTGGCCCGCACCGTCCGTCGGGTGGTGGACAAGCTGTTGCACGCCCCCACGGTGCGGGTCAAGCAGCTCGCCGAGTCCGGTGGTGGCGAGGCCTACGCCGACGCCCTGCGAGAGTTGTTCGAGCTGGACCCGCAGGCCGCCGCCGCCATCGCCGCGACGATCCGCCCCTCATCTGATCCCGACCCTTCCGGGACGCGGTGATGGCCCTGTTGCGACTGGGAACCCGAGGCAGCGCCCTGGCACTCGCCCAGACCGAGTGGGTGGCGAAGCGGTTGCGTGCCGCCGGGTTGCAGGTGTGCATCGTGCCGGTGCGTACCGACGGGGATGCCTGCGCGGCGCCGGTCACCGAGATCGGGGTCGGGGTGTTCGTGTCGGCATTGCGCGAGGCTCTGGTGGCCGGTGAGGTCGACGTGGCGGTGCACTCCTGCAAGGACCTGCCCACCGCATCCGACCCGCGGCTGGTGCTGGCCGCCGTGCCGGAGCGCGCGGATCCCCGTGATGCGCTGGTAGCCCGGGACGGGATGGTGCTGGGCGAGTTGCCCGCCGGTGCGGTGCTCGGCACCGGCTCGCCGCGGCGCGGTGCGCAGTTGCGGGCGCTGGGCTTGGGCCTGCAGGTGGAATCGATCCGCGGCAACGTCGACTCGCGGATCCGGCGGGTCGTCGACGGGGAGCTCGATGGTGTGGTGATCGCCGCCGCCGGGTTGGCCCGGCTCGGCCGGATCCAGGAAGCCACCGAGCTGCTCGACCCGCTGCAGATGCTGCCCGCGCCCGGGCAGGGAGCGCTGGCCTGCGAGTGCCGGGTCGACGATCTGGACACCGAGCACCTGCTGGGTGCCTTCCTCGACGACTCCGGGGTACGTGCCGCGGTGACCGCCGAGCGGGCGTTGCTCGCCACACTGGGGGCAGGCTGCACTGCCCCGGTCGGAGCGCTCGCCGACGTCGTCGAGGACTTGGATGACGACGGACAGGTCGTGCTGCGGCTGTCCCTGCGGGGGGTTGCAGCCACCGCGGGTGACCATCTGATCCGGTCGTCCGCCACTGGAGAGCTGACCGATGCCGAGAACCTCGGCCGCGACGTCGCGGCCGAGCTGCTGGATCTGGGTGCCGGCGCGCTGGGTGCGGGACCCAGCGTCGCGGGATCCGGGTCGAGAACCGATGGGAAACGAGTAGGTAGATGAGCCGTGCCCGCAAGACCACTGGACGGATCGCCTTTGTCGGGGCTGGTCCCGGCGACGCCGGGATGCTCACCGTTCGAGCGCAGCAACTGCTGGCCTCCGCAGCGCTGCTGGTGACCGACCCCGACGTGCCCGCTGACATCCTCGCGGTAGCTGACCAGGGTGCCGAGGTGCGCCCGGCGGTGGGGGAGCCTGGCGATGTCGCCAAGGACCTGGTCACCGAGGCCAAGGGTGGGCAGACCGTGGTGCGGCTGGTGTCCGGGGACCCGCTGACCGCCGATGCCGTGGTCGCCGAGGCGCTGGCCGTGGCCCGCACCTCGGTGCCCTTCGAGGTGGTGCCCGGGGTACCCGCGGCCACCGCGGTACCGGCTTTTGCCGGGGTGCCGCTGGGCTCCGGACACACCGAAGCCGATGTCCGGTCCGGGGTTGATTGGATGTCACTGGCGGCTGTGCCGGGCCCGCTGGTGTTGCACGCCACCGCCTCGCACCTGGCTGAGACGGCGTCCGCGCTGGTCGAGCACGGGCTGGCCGGGCAGACACCGGTAGCGGTCACCGCTGCGGGCACCGAGCCCAGCCAGCACACCGTGGAGACCACGCTCGGGGCACTGAGCCGCGATGCCGGCGAGCTCGCCGGACCGTTGGTGGTCACGGTCGGCTCGGTGGTCGGGCAGCGGGCGAAGCTGTCCTGGTGGGAGTCGCGGGCGCTGTACGGCTGGAAGGTGCTGGTGCCGCGCACCAAGGAGCAGGCCGGCGTGATGAGCGAGCGGCTGGGGGTGCACGGCGCGGTGCCGGTGGAGGTGCCGACGATCTCGGTGGAGCCGCCCCGATCTCCGGCGCAGATGGAGCGCGCGGTCAAGGGCCTGGTCGACGGCCGCTACCAGTGGGTGGTGTTCACCTCCACCAACGCGGTCCGGGCGGTGTGGGACAAGTTCCACGAATTCGGGCTGGATGCCCGTGCGTTCGCCGGTGTAAAGATCGCCTGCGTGGGGGAGGCCACCGCGGACCGGGTGCGCTCGATGGGCATCGTCCCCGAGCTGCTGCCCTCGGGCGAGCAGTCCTCCGACGGGCTGCTGGACGACTTCCCGCCCTTCGACGACGTCCTCGACCCGGTGGACCGGGTACTGCTGCCCCGCGCGGACATCGCGACTGAGACGCTGGCCGCGGGGCTGCGCGAGCGTGGCTGGGAGATCGATGACGTGACGGCCTACCGCACGGTGCGGGCCGCCCCGCCGCCCGCCGAGACCCGCGAGATGATCAAGACGGGTGGCTTCGACGCGGTGTGCTTCACGTCCTCGTCCACGGTGCGCAATCTGGTCGGTATCGCGGGCAAGCCGCACGCTCGCACGATCGTCGCCTGCATCGGCCCAGCCACTGCCGAGACCGCCGTCGAGTTCGGCCTCCGGGTCGACGTCCAGCCCGAGGTAGCCCAAGTCGGTGCCCTAGTGGACGCCCTAGCCGACCACGCCGCCCAACTCCGCGCCGAAGGTGCCCTCCCCCCACCCCGCAAAGCCAAAACCCGCCGCCGGTAATTGTTGATAACTCGTGAGTGGCGATGCAAGTGATAGCCCGTATCGCCACTCACAAGTCCGGAGGGCCCATGTATCCGACGAGTCGGGCGCGGCGGTTGCGGACTACTGCTGCGATGCGGGGGCTGGTTTCCGAGACCACGGTGGCGCCGCGCCAGCTGGTGCTGCCGGTGTTCGTCAAGCAGGGGGCCAGCGAACCGGTGCCGATTGCGTCCATGCCCGGTGTCGTCCAGCACACCTCGGAGTCGCTGCGCAAGGCTGCGGCCGGGGCGGTGGCCGCCGGGGTGGGCGGGATCATGCTGTTCGGCGTGCCCGTTACCAGGGACGCCACCGGCTCCGGCGCCACCGACCCGGACGGCGTGCTCAACGCGGCCCTGCGCGACGTGCGCGCCGAGGTCGGCGACGACATCGTGATCATGGCCGACACCTGCCTGGATGAGTTCACCGACCACGGGCACTGTGGCCTGCTCGATGCGGCCGGCCGGGTGGACAACGACGCCACCCTGGCGGTGTACGCCGAGATGGCTATCGCGCAGGTCCAAGCGGGGGCGCACCTGGTCGGGCTCAGCGGCATGATGGACGGCCAGGTCGGGGTGGTCCGGGAGGCGCTGGACGCCGCCGGCTACCACGACGCGGGGATTCTGGCCTACAGCGCCAAGTACGCCTCGGCGTTCTACGGGCCGTTCCGCGATGCGGTGGAATCGCAGCTGACCGGGGACCGCTTGACCTACCAGCAGGACCCGGCGAACGCCCGGGAGGCGTTGCGGGAAGCGGCGTTGGATCTCGCCGAGGGCGCGGACATCGTGATGGTCAAGCCCGCGATGTCCTACCTGGACGTGCTGCACGCCGTCGCCGAGATCTCCGACGTCCCGGTCGCCGCCTACCAGGTGTCCGGCGAGTACTCGATGGTGGAGGCGGCGGTAGCGCGCGGCTGGCTGGACCGGCGGCGCGCTGTGGTGGAGACGCTGACCTCGATCCGCCGGGCTGGTGCTGATCTGGTGCTGACCTACTGGGCGGTGCAGGCGGCGGGTTGGTTGCGCTGATCCTGGGTGCGGCGCGGGGCTTGCACCCGCTACCGTCGAAGCATGACGATGCCACCGCCCTCGGGCGGCTACCCAGCCGGCCCGGCGCCGCTGCGGGGAACCCGGCCCAAGGAGGTCGAGATCTCCTTCTGGCTCTGGATCGCCACCGTGGTTCTCGGCGTGCTCGGCGTCGTCGTCATGTACATCCAGATCGACCTGCTACGGGCCGAGCTGGTCAACAGTCTGCTCGCCCAGGATTCGACGGTGGACCGGTCGACGGTTGAGAGATTCGCGACGGTGGGGTCCGTCGTCGCGATCGTGATTGGACTGGTGCTCGTCGGGGCCCAGTTATTCTTGGTGTTCCTCATGCGCGGCGGTCGCAACTGGGCGCGGATCGTGCTGGCCGTGCTCGGTGGTGTGGTCGTGTTGTTCGGGCTGCTCGGTCTCGCAGCTTCAGTGTCCGGTTTGCTGCAGCTACTGCTGCTTGTCGGGGCAATCGTGACCATGTTCCTACCAGCCGCGAACGCCTGGTTCCGCCCTCGCCGCCCCGAGCTCTGACGGGTCCGGGGCGGCGCCCGGCTTGTCGCCGCGGGCCGTGGCAGGGTGTGCGGGTGCGCTTCCGTCGCCGTGCTCTGGTCGCCGTGGCTGAGGTGCTAGCCGCCATCGTGCTCGCCTGGCTGGCCTGGTGGTGCTGGAACCGTGGCCTGATCGTCACGGTGCGCAACAGTGTGGCGCTGAGCCGGATCGAGGGGGGCTGGTGGGCAGCCGCCACCGGCGCGGCCACGCTGGCCGGCATCCTGGTGTTCGACGCACTGCGGCAGGGGGTGCTCGGTGTTGCACCCCGACCAGCGGGACGTCCCAGCCGCCCCGCTGATCCTGACGGACATCCGCCGGAGGTTGAGCCGCGTTACCGCTAGGGGGCTGCCTGGTGGCGCGGAATCACCTGTGGCGATTCCGCGTGGCTATTCCGTGCCGGCCGTCGTGCTGGCGGCAGTCAGCGCGACCATGGGCTCCCCGCAGATGCACGTGTAACCCTGATCGCCGGACGGGCAGTGGCATTCCTCTTCGATACGAACTCGGCAGCCACATCCCTCATGCCCGCAAGTGAGCACGGTTCCTTTGCTGTATTGCGTGGATTGCGTCATTTTGACCTCCAACCGAAAAACCGCAAAGCCTTGCATTCGATTGTAGCGGCCCTCGGCGACGATGTCGCCGAGGGCCGGCTTCACAGCGCCACTGAACTGAGGATGCCGGCGATGTCGCCAGGCGTGCAGCAGGATCCCCGGCCCCAGCTGCGACAAGGCTGAGGGAGACTGGTGCGCATGGCAGTCACCGAGTCGGCCATGCGCCGCACCACCCACGTACCCACCGCAGCCGTTACGCCGGGACCCAGCCTGAGCAGCCCTCGCTCCGCTCGCAGACCCTGAATTCCGTCACGATGCCCCCCGCGGGCTCGGCGCCATGCCCTGGGGCACTGCCATTGCGGTCCCCAACGTGATAAATGTTCTGGCTCCCTCTGATCTTGTACTGCGCGTATACCCCGTGGCCGTCGGCTTCGCGGTCCTCGACGCC